>NZ_MUNH01000245.1:0-11443 GCF_002154615.1 Streptomyces recifensis | reverse complement strand
GCGAACGGCAGCAGGTCCTCCACGCCCTTGTCCTCGGCGGCCTGCAGGGCGTCCCGTACGACCGCGACGAGGCTTTCGATGCCCTCGTCGCCGATCGCGCCGCTGCCGTCGAGGAGTTGGGCGAGCCGCAGCTCGGCCTTGTGGGAGTGGGCGGGCAGCGGGCGGGCGCCGGGGTGGGCGTCCACCACCAGCAGATGCACCGTGTTCGAGCCCACGTCCAGGACACCGAGTCTCATGGACGAAACGCTACTGCCAGAAGCCCTGTCCGCGGTGCCCGTACGGCCTTGAGGCGACTTACCCTGGACGGGTGCCAAAGACGAAAAAGGCGAAGGTCGACAAGACCGACAAGCCGACCAGGTCGCGCAAAGCCGACAAGGCCCTCAAGGACGACGAGAAGGGCCTCGATTTCGCGCGCGCGTGGGTGGAGTTCCCCGACCCCGCCGACGACGAGCAGATCTTCCGCTGCGACCTGACCTGGCTGACCTCGCGCTGGACCTGCATCTTCGGCCAGGGCTGCCAGGGCATCCAGGCGGGCCGCGCGGCCGACGGCTGCTGCACGCTGGGCGCGCACTTCTCCGACGAGGACGACGAGAAGCGGGTCGCCGAGCACGTGGCCCGGCTCACCCCGGACATCTGGCAGCACCGCGACGAGGGGCTGCGGGGCGGCTGGGTCTCGGAGGACGAGGAGGGCTCGCGGCAGACGCGCCCCTTCGAGGGCTCCTGCATCTTCCAGAACCGGCCCGGCTTCGAGGGCGGCGCGGGCTGCTCGCTGCACATCCTGGCGCTCAAGGAGGGCCGGGAGCCGCTGGAGACCAAGCCGGACGTGTGCTGGCAGTTGCCGATCCGCCGCACCTACGACTGGATCGACCGCCCCGACGACACCCGCGTCCTCCAGGTCTCCATCGGCGAGTACGACCGCCGCGGCTGGGGTCCCGGCGGCCACGACCTGCACTGGTGGTGCACCTCGGCCACCTCGGCGCACGGTGCGGGCGAGCCGGTCTACGTCTCCTACCGGGCCGAACTGACCGAGCTGATGGGCAAGGCGGGCTACGACCGCCTGGTCGAGCTGTGCGAACAGCGGCTGGCCTCCCAGCTGCCCCTGGTGGCCCCGCACCCGGCGGACCCCGCCTAGGGCCTGTCTTCCGGAGCTTGCCGGAGTCGCGGTGTCCCGGGGCGCCGTCGGCCCGAGCCGGCCCGGCCCGGCGGAAAGGCCCTAGCTGTCGGCCGGACTCGGGGTGTCCTCCTCGTCGCTCGGCGGCGGGGACGAGTCCGGCGGGTCGGACGGGGACGGCTCGGACGGGTCGGGGTCCGGGCTCGGAGAGGTGCTGGACGGCGGCGGGGACGGGCTGGGCGGCTCCGAAGAGGGCGACGAGGGCGGTGCCGTCGGCGTCGTCGGGTCCGGGCTCGGGAAGCCGGGCTGGGGGCGCGGGGGCGTGGGAACCGGGCCGTGGCCGTCGATGGTGACGACCGCGCCGGCCGGGGCGACGGCCACGCGGGCCCGCCAGTGGCCCGCGGGCTCGCGCAGATGGTCGACGAACACCTTGACCGTGACCGAGTCGCCGGGGTCGAGGGTGCCGGTGGACCGGCTGAGGTAGAGCCAGGGCGCGGAGGTGGTCACGGACCAGCGCACCGGGGCGTCGCCGGAGGCGCTGAGGGTGATCAGCGTGGTGTCGCCGTGGTGGGCGGCGGCGACCGCGAGCCGGCCGGCGCCCGGGTCCCCGGCGCCGTTGACGCTGACGACCTCCACGGAGACGTCCGACTTGCCCTTCCCGGTGGGCCGGGTGCCGGGCTTCACGCTCGCGTTGCCCGCGTTCTGGTAGCCGCCCGCCGGGTCGCCGCCGAGCACGCCGGGGCCGTCCGCCTCGCGCGCGGCGCCGGGGCTGTCGTCGCCGCCGAGCGTGGGGGCTCCCCGGTAGGCGGCCCACAGGGCGAGCACGGGGGCGGCGACCACGGTGGCGACGACGGTCGTGGTGACGGCACGCGCGCGCAGCTTGTCGCGGCGGGCCGCGCGGTCCTTGGGGTCCATCGGGAAGCCGCGCCGGTTGAACCGCGGTACGGCGGCGGACCGGGCGTGCGGCGGGTGCGCGAGCGCGGAGTGCAGGGCGGCGCGGGGCGCGGGGAGCACGGGCAGCTCGGCGGGGGTGATCGCGGCGCCGGGCCAGCGGCCGGGGACGGCACGCTCGGCGGTACGGCGGCAGCGCGGGCAGTCGTCGACGTGCCGGACCAGCTCACGGCGCAGGGCCGCGCTCAGCATCAGCTGGCTGTCGCCGGTGAGGTGGGCCACGCTCGGGCAGCCCCCGGTCTCCACCACGGCGAGGGCGGCGCGGGTGCGTTCGACCTCGCAGGCGGCGGAGGCCAGCAGTTCGCGGGCGGCGGCGGGCTCCAGGCCGAGCACGGCGGCGACCTCGGGCGCGGTGAGCTTGTGCCGGACGGCCAGCTCCAGTGCCTCGCGCTGCTCGGGCGTGGTCCCGGCCGCCTCCGGCCAGGCCAGCAGCGCGAGTTCGCGGCGGCGCAGCTCCAGCACCTCGGCGGGCAGGGCCGGTTCGGGCGCCGGGGTGGCGGGACCGGGGCGGCCGGCGGCATGGGTGGCCTGGCGTTTGCGGCGGGCCTCGGCGAGGCCGCGCAGACAGGCCCAGCGGGCCAGGGCGTACAGCCAGGCCCGGCGGTCGCCGGGGGTCTGGGGGTCGCGGCGGCCACGCCGTTCGGCGATGACGAGGACCTCGCTCAGGGCGGCGGTGGCCGCGTCGTGGTCGCACAGCACCGACAGGCAGTAGGTGAACAGGCCGTCCAGATAAGCCTCATGGCGCGACGACGCCCGCTGGGCGATGTTCCGCGCCGCGGATCGGTCGCGCGCCTCCCGATGCGCCCGTTGCGCCCGGTGTGCGCCGGTGGTGCGGGTCGTGGTCTCCGGAGTGCTGCTCATCACCCGTGCGACCGTAGGCGTCGGCGGAGGGCCCCTTCTTGCACCTTGAGCACTTTTAATCCATACGGGTGAAACGATCCCTCATAAGGGGACACCGGCCTTCGAGGAGCGGGTGCGAACCGGGTGGACGGCATCCGGAATCATCCGCTCCGCGTGCGCCCCGATACCCCGGCGTGCGCTCCCGCTCGCGCGCCGTCCCAGGGCGGCCGGCGGGCGTTGTCAGTGGTGGCGGCTACGGTTTCCGCATGGCCACCCGTACCAAGTCCGCCAAGGAGCGTCCGTCCTACCGCTGCACCGAGTGCGGCTGGCAGACGGCCAAGTGGCTCGGCCGCTGCCCCGAGTGCCAGGCGTGGGGCACGGTCGAGGAGTACGGCGCGCCCGCGGTCCGTACGACGGCGCCGGGCCGCGTCACCAGCTCCGCCCTGCCCATCGGTCAGGTCGACGGCCGCCAGGCCACCGCCCGCACCACCGGCGTCCCCGAACTGGACCGGGTGCTCGGCGGCGGACTCGTGCCCGGCGCGGTCGTGCTGCTCGCGGGCGAGCCGGGCGTCGGCAAGTCCACGCTGCTGCTCGACGTGGCGGCCAAGTCGGCGAGCGAGGAGCACAAGACCCTCTACGTCACCGGCGAGGAGTCCGCGAGCCAGGTCCGCATGCGCGCCGACCGCATCAAGGCCCTGGACGACCACCTCTACCTCGCCGCCGAGACCGATCTGGCCGCCGTGCTCGGCCACTTGGACGCGGTCAAGCCCTCCCTGCTGATCCTCGACTCCGTGCAGACGGTCGCCTCCCCCGAGATCGACGGCGCCCCCGGCGGCATGGCCCAGGTCCGCGAGGTGGCCGGCGCCCTGATCCGCGCCTCCAAGGAGCGCGGCATGTCCACCCTGCTGGTGGGCCACGTCACCAAGGACGGCGCCATCGCGGGCCCCCGCCTGCTGGAGCACCTGGTGGACGTGGTCCTGAGCTTCGAGGGCGACCGGCACGCCCGCCTCCGCCTGGTCCGCGGCGTGAAGAACCGGTACGGGGCGACGGACGAGGTCGGCTGCTTCGAGCTGCACGACGAGGGCATCACCGGCCTCGCCGACCCCAGCGGCCTCTTCCTCACCCGGCGCGCCGAGCCGGTGCCCGGCACCTGCCTGACCGTGACGCTGGAGGGGCGCCGCCCGCTGGTGGCCGAGGTGCAGGCGCTCACCGTGGACTCCCAGATCCCCTCCCCCCGCCGCACCACCTCCGGCCTGGAGACCTCCCGTGTCTCGATGATGCTGGCGGTGCTGGAGCAGCGCGGCCGGATCAGCGCGCTCGGCAAGCGGGACATCTACTCCGCGACCGTCGGCGGGGTGAAGCTGTCCGAGCCCGCCGCCGACCTGGCCATCGCGCTGGCGCTCGCCTCGGCGGCCAGCGACACCCCGCTGCCGAAGAATCTGGTCGCCATCGGTGAGGTGGGTCTCGCGGGCGAGGTCAGACGCGTCACAGGCGTGCAGCGCCGGCTCGCCGAGGCGGCCCGGCTGGGCTTCACGCACGCGCTCGTACCGGGCGATCCGGGCAAGGTCCCGGCCGGGATGAAGGTCGTCGAGGTGGCCGACATGGGGGACGCGCTGCGGGTGCTGCCCCGCTCCCGTCGCCGAGAGGCCCCGCGGGAGGCGGAGGACCGCCGGTAGACTTTGCGCAGGTCTCGCCCGTCCGTGCGAAACGCGTGCCGTGACGGAAGCGCGTCAGAACCTGCGACCGGAGGAGTGCAGTGGCAGCCAACGACCGGGCAGCAGCTCCCGGAAAGTCCGGTGGGAGTGCCGGTGCCGATGGCCTGATGCGCGCCTCGCTGAGCGCCGTTGCCCCGGGCACCGCCCTGCGCGACGGTCTGGAGCGGGTCCTGCGCGGCAACACCGGCGGCCTGATCCTGCTGGGCTGGGACAAGACGGTCGAGGCGATGTGCACCGGCGGTTTCGTGCTGGACGTGGAGTTCACCGCGACCCGGCTGCGCGAGCTGTGCAAGCTGGACGGCGGCATCGTCCTCTCCTCGGACCTGTCGAAGATCCTGCGCGCCGGCGTTCAGCTCCTCCCGGACCCCACGATCCCCACCGAGGAGACCGGCACCCGGCACCGCACCGCCGACCGCGTCTCCAAGCAGGTCGGCTTCCCCGTGGTCTCGGTGTCCCAGTCGATGCGGCTGATCGCGCTGTACGTCGACGGGCAGCGCCGGGTCCTGGAGGACTCGGCGGCGATCCTCTCCCGCGCCAACCAGGCGCTGGCCACGCTGGAGCGGTACAAGCTCCGCCTGGACGAGGTCGCGGGCACGCTGTCCGCGCTGGAGATCGAGGACCTGGTGACGGTCCGGGACGTCTCCGCGGTCGCGCAGCGACTGGAGATGGTCCGGCGCATCGCCACCGAGATCGCGGAGTACGTGGTCGAGCTGGGCACGGACGGCCGCCTGCTGGCGCTCCAGCTGGAGGAGCTGATCGCCGGGGTCGAGCCCGACCGTGAGCTGGTCGTCCGGGACTACGTCCCCGAGCCGACGGCGAAGCGGTCGCGCACGGTGGAGGAGGCGCTGTTCGAGCTGGACAGGCTGAGCCATGCCGAGTTGCTCGAACTGGGCACGGTGGCAAGGGGACTGGGGTACACCGCGTCTCCCGAATCGCTGGACTCGGCGGTTTCGCCCCGTGGGTTCCGCTTGCTGGCGAAGGTTCCCCGCCTGCCGGGGGCGATCATCGACCGGCTGGTGGAGCACTTCGGCGGGTTGCAGAAGCTGCTCGCCGCCAGCGTGGATGATCTGCAGGCTGTCGACGGCGTGGGGGAGGCGCGGGCTCGCAGTGTGCGCGAGGGGCTCTCGCGGCTGGCGGAGTCCTCCATCCTGGAGCGGTACGTCTAGGGTCTTTCGTTTGGATCAGGCCGGATCAGGGAGCGGGGTCTGGTGCCGTGCGTCGCAAGGCGGAGGAGGGCGACATGGCGGAGCCATGGCAACCGACGACAACGCCGCGAGGCGCGGTGCCGGACCCCGCGAGCCCGGCAAGATCCAAACGAAAGACCCTAGGTCTCGCTCGGTTCGTCTCCGGGTGCGGGCCGGCTGTGGCTGGTCGCACGGTTCCCCGCACCCCTAGAAGCACACAGCCGGCCCCCGGACAGAAGCACCGCTAGTCCGCCGACAGGACGAAGGACGTCCGGGTCTTGGCGAAGCCCGATGCCTTCGCCTCCAGCAGGTACGTGCCCGGCTTGGCCTTGCCGGCGGGCGGGGTGGCGCACTTGGCGGTGCTCGGGTGACGGTCCCACTTCACCGTGTAGGTGATGCTCTCGTCGGCCGGGACGCGGAAGATCAGGCTCTTGGCGCCCTCGGGGCAGTCGTCGGAGGCCCAGTAGGGGTCGTCGCCGTCGGCCGGGGTGATCTCCAGGACCGTGTGCTCGGGGCCGAGGTCGACCTTGCAGTCGCCCGACGAGCCGTTGCGGACGGTGAGTTCGAAGGTGGGGGTCTCGTCGGGCGAGAAGGAGTTGTGCTTGCTGCGCAGGCTCACCGTGACCTTGCCGGGGGCGCACACCGGGAGCGGGGAGGACGCGGCCAGCGCGTCGCCCGCGCCGACACTGCCGCCGCCCGTGCCGGACGCCGAGCCCGAACCGCCCGTACCGGAGCCGGAGTCGCCGTTACCCGTGCCGTCCGAGCCGGAGCCGTCACCGGACCCGCCACCCGACCCGCCACCCGAGCCGGAGTCGCCCGAGCCGCCGTCACCGGAGCCGCCACCGCCCGACTCGTCGCGTCCGCCGGGGTGTTGGCTGATCGCGGGACCGGAGGACGTGGGACCCGGCGTGATCGTGGACGCGGGATTCTTGCCGTCGGGGCCATGGGCGCCGTTGTTGCCTCCCCCGCCGCCCGACACGACGATCCAGGTGACCACGAGCGCCAACAGGGCGACCACGGACACGATGACGACCCTCCGTCGCCAGTAGATGGAGGAGGGAAGCGGCCCGACCGGATTGCGCAGAGATCCCACGCGGAAACTGTACGAGAGATCATGCCCACGACTCGCGTCCCCCGCCGCCCTCTCATCAACTTTTCCGGATCATCATCCCGGTAACTTCCCTCGCGCACCGGCATCTTGTGCCGAGCGCGACGCTCCGTGCGCGGGCGGTGACCCACGCGGTCCGCGTGCGGCGTGGCAGGATCGGAAGGCCATGACTGAGAAGCTTCACGCCCCCGTGATCGACTGGTTCGACTCCCACGCCCGCGACCTCCCCTGGCGCCGCCCGGAGGCGGGGCCGTGGGGCGTGATGGTCAGTGAGTTCATGCTCCAGCAGACCCCGGTCAGCCGGGTGCTGCCGGTCTACGAGCAGTGGCTCGCCCGCTGGCCCCGCCCGGCCGACCTGGCCAAGGAACCGCCCGGCGAGGCGGTGCGCGCCTGGGGCCGGCTCGGCTACCCGCGCCGCGCGCTCCGGCTGCACGGCGCGGCCGTCGCCATAACGGAGCGGCACGGCGGGGACGTACCCGCCGACCACGCCCAGCTGCTGGCGCTGCCCGGCATCGGGGAGTACACCGCCGCCGCCGTGGCCTCCTTCGCCTACGGGCAGCGGCACCCGGTGCTGGACACCAATGTGCGCCGGGTCTTCGCCCGTGCGGTGACCGGCGTGCGCTACCCGCCGAACGCCACCACGGCCGCCGAACGCAGGCTCGCCCGTGAGCTGCTGCCCGACGAGGACGGCACGGCCGCGCGCTGGGCGGCCGCCTCCATGGAGCTGGGCGCGCTGGTGTGCACGGCGAAGAACGAGGAGTGCCACCGCTGCCCCATCGCCGCGCAGTGCGCCTGGCGGCTCGCGGGCAAGCCGGAGCACGAGGGCCCGCCCCGGCGGGGGCAGACGTACGCGGGCACCGACCGACAGGTGCGCGGGAAGCTGCTCGCGGTGCTGCGGGACGCGCATGTACCGGTGCCGCAGGCGGCGCTGGACCGGGTGTGGCACGAGCCGGTGCAGCGGGCCCGCGCGCTCGACGGCCTCGTCACGGACGGTCTGGTGGAGCCGCTGCCCGGCGGCATGTACCGGCTGCCCCTCGGCTGACCCACAGGAAGGTCACAGCCACGAGCCGTCCGTCACGCCCCGGCCAGCCCAACAAAGCACCGCATAAAGGGACATGACGGGCGTCCTCTTTACCCCCGGCTCACGGCTGTTACACAACCGACGGACAGCCGAGTGCCGGCCGCAGGCTTCCTCGGACAACCCCGTGACAACCGCTCCGTAGCTTCGTTCCGTGCCCGGCGGACCACCGGGCCTGCGAGAGAAGGCCCCGGCGTGGACCGGGGCGACGGGGAACACGGAAGGTGGTCGGGTCATGGCGCAGGGCGAGGTGCTCGAGTTCGAGGAGTACGTACGGACCCGGCAGGACGCGCTGCTGCGCAGTGCCCGCCGCCTGGTGCCGGACCCGGTGGACGCGCAGGACCTGCTCCAGACCGCGCTGGCCCGCACCTACGGGCGCTGGGACGGCATCGCCGACAAGCGGCTGGCCGACGCCTATCTGCGCCGCGTCATGATCAACACCCGTACGGAGTGGTGGCGCGCGCGCAAGCTGGAGGAGGTGCCGACCGAGCAGCTCCCCGAGGGCCCGGTCGCGGACTCCACCGAGCAGTACGCCGACCGCGCCCTGCTGATGGACATCCTGAAGGTGCTGGCTCCCAAGCAGCGCAGTGTCGTGGTGCTGCGACACTGGGAGCAGATGTCCACGGAAGAGACGGCCGCGGCCCTCGGAATGTCCGCGGGCACGGTCAAGAGCACGCTGCACCGGGCGCTCGCCCGGCTCCGCGAGGAGCTGGAGGCCCGCGACCTGGATGCACGCGCGCTGGAGCGTGAGGAGCGGGAGCGTTGCGCGGCCTGACTGGGGGGCCCAGACGTGTCCGAGGCGTACGCGCGGTGATCCTGGCGGTGGCCGGGATCGCCGCCGTCGGCCTTTCCGCGACCGCCTGCGGCGCCGGGGGCACCGGCGCGCGGGACGAGGGACCGGCGCACGCCTCCGCCGTGGCCGGCGCGGCACCCGCCTCCCCCTCCCCCAGCCCGGCGGCCGGCTACCACCGCGTCGACGCGGTGAGCCTGCTCAAGCGGGACCCGGCGGTCTCGGCGGCCGTCAAGCACGAACTGAAGCCCTGCGGCAGCGGCGACGACTACCCCGTCGACGTCTCCTACGGCGACCTGACCGACTCGGACCGCTCCGATGTCGTGGTCAACGTGCTGACCTGCGCCGACGCGGTCGGCATCGGCGCGTACGTGTACCGGGAGAGCAGGGGCTCGTACCGGAACGTGTTCAAGACGGAGGAGTCGCCGGTCTACGCGGAGATCGACCAGGGCGCGCTGACCGTGACCAAGCAGGTGTACAGCAGGGGGGACCCCATCTCCAGCCCCTCCGGCGAGGACGTCGTCCCCTATACGTGGAAGGCGGGCCGGTTCGTGGCGGGCAAGCCCGTGCACACGGACTACAGCGGAGCGGTGGGCCACGAGCCGTCGCCCGTGCCCGGCGACTGACGCGCCACCCCTGATCACGAGGACTGAGAGCACCGGATGCCAGAGCACACGCACGTCCTGTTCGTCGAGGACGACGACGTCATCCGTGAGGCCACCCAGCTCGCCCTGGAGCGGGACGGCTTCGCGGTCACCGCCATGCCCGACGGGCTGTCGGGGCTGGAGGCGTTCCGCGCCGACCGGCCCGACATCGCGCTGCTGGACGTGATGGTGCCGGGGCTGGACGGGGTGAGCCTGTGCCGCCGTATCCGGGACGAGTCGACGGTGCCGGTGATCATGCTGTCGGCGCGGGCGGACTCCATCGACGTGGTGCTGGGCCTGGAGGCCGGCGCCGACGACTACGTGACCAAGCCGTTCGACGGCGCGGTGCTGGTCGCCCGCATCCGCGCGGTGCTGCGCCGCTTCGGGCACGCCGGGCACCCGTCCGGTGCCGGGGCGGACGGCGCGGCGGACAGCGACGGGGTGCTGACCTTCGGCGAGCTGGAGGTGGACACCGAGGGCATGGAGGTGCGGCGGGCCGGGCAGCCGGTGGCGCTCACCCCGACCGAGATGCGGCTGCTGCTGGAGTTCTCCGGCGCGCCGGGCACCGTGCTCTCCCGCGACAAGCTGCTGGAGCGGGTCTGGGACTACGGCTGGGGCGGGGACACCCGCGTGGTCGACGTCCATGTGCAGCGGCTGCGCCAGAAGATCGGCCAGGACCGGATCGAGACGGTCCGCGGCTTCGGCTACAAGCTGCGGGGCTGAGGGCGGTCATGCGGAGTCTCTTCGGACGTCCGGTGCGGCGGGTGGCGGGCGTGGGCCTGCGCACCGGTCTGCGGTGGAAGCTGAGCGCCGCCATCGCGCTGGTCGCGGGGCTGGTGGCCATCGCGCTGAGCCTGGTCGTGCACAACGCGGCGCGGGTCTCCATGCTGGACAACGCCCGTGACCTGGCCAACCAGCGGGTCCAGCTCGCCCAGCGCAACTACGAGCTCGCCGGGCGGCCCAACTTCCCCAGCATCAAGATCGACGACCCTGCCCTCCCGGCCGAGCTGCGGGCCAAGGTGGAGGAGGGGCGCCGGGCGAGTTACGTCAGCGACACGGGCAGCGGCGAGCCGGACATCTGGGCCGCGGTGCCGGTCAAGAACGGGCATGTGCTCTCGTTGCACGGCGCCTTCCCGGACAAGTCCGCGGACGTGCTGGCCGACCTCGACCAGGCGCTGCTCATCGGCTCCATCGCGGTGGTGCTCGGCGGCAGCGCGCTCGGCGTGGTGATCGGCGGCCAGCTCTCCCGGCGCCTGCGCAAGGCGGCCGCCGCCGCGAACCGGCTGGCGACCGGCGAGACCGACGTACGGGTACGGGAGGCCATCGGCGGAGTCGTACGGGACGAGGCCGACGACCTGGCCCGCGCGGTGGACGCCATGGCGGACGCGCTGCGGCAGCGGCTGGAGGCGGAGCGGCGGGTCACCGCCGACATCGCGCACGAGCTGCGTACGCCGGTGACGGGGCTGCTCACGGCGGCCGAGCTGCTGCCTCCGGGCCGGCCCACGGAGCTGGTGCTGGACCGGGCCAAGGCGATGCGCACGCTGGTGGAGGACGTGCTGGAGGTGGCCCGGCTGGACGGGGCCTCCGAGCGGGCCGAGCTGCAGGACATCATGCTGGGCGAGTTCGTCGCCCGGCGCGTGGCCGCGAAGGACCCGGACATCGCGGTGCGGGTGGTGCACGAGTCCGAGGTCACCACCGACCCGCGCCGGCTGGAGCGGATACTGCTCAACCTGCTCACCAACGCCGCCCGGCACGGCGAGCCGCCCATCGAGGTGACCGTCGAGGGCCGGGTGATCCGGATACGCGACCACGGCCCCGGCTTCCCCGAGGCACTCCTCGCCGAGGGGCCGCTCCGTTTCCGCACCGGCAGCGAGGACCGCGCCGGCCAGGGCCACGGCCTCGGCCTGACCATCGCCGCCGGGCAGGCCCGTGTCCTCGGCGCCCGCCTCACCTTCCGCAACATCCGCCCCCACGGCGAGGGCGCGGTGGCCGTCCTCTGGCTCCCCGAGCACGCCCCCACGG
>NZ_MUNH01000244.1:0-1830 GCF_002154615.1 Streptomyces recifensis | reverse complement strand
GTGGAGGGGCGGGGCGCCGGAGGGGCGCACGGTCCGGGGCGTCACAGGAGTTCCTCCGGGATGTCCAGGTGGCGGGAGCGGAGCCACTCGGCCAGGGCCTTGGCCTGGGGGTCGAAGCGGTGTTGGGCGGCCACGCCGGCGCCGAGGATGCCGGTGACGACGAAGTTCAGGGCGCGGAGGCGGGGCAGGACATGCCGGGTGACCGGGAGGTCGCGGGCCTCGGGGATCAGCTCCCGGAAGCGCTCGACGGTCAGCTCGTGCGCGAGCCAGCGCCAGCCGTCGGCGGAGCGGGCCCAGACGCCGACGTTGGCGTCTCCGCCCTTGTCCCCGCTACGGGCTCCGGCCACATGGCCCAGGGGGGCGCGGCGGGTGCTGCCCACGTGGAAGGGCTCGGGCAGTGCGGGCTCGGGCAACTCGCTGAGTGGGAGCGTCTCCTGCGGCGCGCCCACCTCGATACGGCGCCCATCGTGGAGGACGGCCACATGGTCAACGGCGCCATGGGGGACGGCCACATGCTCGAACACCCCGTAGGGCGAGCCCTTCCCCGGGGGCGCCAGCACATGGAATCCGGGGTAACTGGCGAGCGCCAGCTCGATCGCGGCCCCGCTCAGCCCCCGCCCGACCACCTCGGGATCGGCGTCCCGTACGACGAGCCGGAGCAGCGCACTCGCCGTCTCCTCCGTGCCGGCGTCGGCCCGGTCGGTGCGGGCCAGCTCCCAGCGCACCTCCTCCGGAGCCGCCTTGGCGAGCGCGACGTCCATCTGGTCGCGGACCAGCTCCGCCTTGGCCTCGATGTCGAGACCGGTGAGGACGAAGGCGACCTCGTTGCGGAAGCCGCCGAGCCGGTTGAGCCCGACCTTGAGCGTGGGCGGGGGCGCCTCACCGCGCACCCCCTCGATCCGCACCCGGTCCGGCCCGTCCTGGCGGAGCCGTACCGTGTCCAGCCGGGCGGTCACATCGGGACCCGCGTACCGGGCACCCCCCGTCTCGTACAGCAACTGGGCCGTGACCGTACCGGTGTCGACGAACCCGCCGGTCCCGGGATGCTTGGTCACGACACTGCTGCCGTCGGCATGGATCTCGGCCAGCGGAAAGCCGGGACGGCGTACGTCACCGTCCCGGAAGAAGGCGTAGTTGCCGCCCGTGACCTGGGTCCCGCACTCCAGCAGATGCCCGGCGACGACGGCCCCGGCGAGCTGGTCGTGGTCCCCCGGTCCCCACCCGAAGTGCGCGGCGGCGGGCCCGGTGACGAGCGCGGCGTCGGTCACCCGCCCGGTGATCACCACGTCGGCCCCGGCCCGCAGGCACTCCGCGACACCGAAGCCGCCGAGGTAGGCGTGGGCGGCGAGGGTGCCGGGGTACCCGGCGGTGAGGTCGTCGCCCTCCACGTGTGCGACCCGTACGGGTGTCCCGAGCCGCTCCGCCAGCTCCCGGACCTTCTCCGCGAGTCCGGCCGGGTTGAGCCCGCCCGCGTTGGTGACGATCCGCACCCCGCGCTCGTGGGCGAGCCCGAGGCAGTCCTCGAGCTGGCGCGCGAAGGTGCGGGCGTACCCGGCGCCGGGGTCCTTCAGCCGGTCGCGGCCGAGGATGAGCATGGTCAGCTCGGCGAGATAGTCCCCGGTGAGTACGTCGACCTCGCCGCCGGTGAGCATCTCGCGCAGGGCGCTCGAGCGGTCGCCGTAGAAGCCGGAGAAGTTGCCGATGCGCAGGGGGGGCGCCGTCACCGGGCGGGCTCCCCGGGCGCGGCTTCCCTGGGGTCGCGCCCGGTGCCGGGCGGGCCCGCGAAGGCCTGGGCGATGTCCAGCCAGCGGTCGGCGTCCGGGCCGACGG
>NZ_MUNH01000243.1:0-3107 GCF_002154615.1 Streptomyces recifensis | reverse complement strand
GCGCACCGCGCGGCCACCAGGACTGGTGGCCGCGCGGTGCGCCCGACCTCGACCCGGTCTCGGCCCTCACCACCCTGGACATACCTGACGCCCTCTGAGCGCGGTACACCCGCCGTGGAAGAGCGGGGGAGAGTTCGCCGCGCCTTCCGGCGAGCCCCAAGCCACGCACCGAGCCCCGGGCCCGGCGGAAGCGACCGGGCCGTCGGCCCGCCCGGCAAGGGGCCGACCGCTCCGAGGGAGCCCCCTGGCCGGACCGAGCGGACGCGCGGGGCCGGCGGTGGCCGCTGCCCGGCCCCTACCGTGGAGACAGGGCCTCCGACCGCCCCGAGCCACGTCCCCGAAGCCCGCGCTGATCTTCGACGCACCGCCCTCCGGCGACCAGGACTCAAGGGCTGTCGCAGTGTCCGGTAAGGCATCCGGATCCGGCCCGCCGCGGAGGTCGTCACCCTGCTCGTCGGCGCCGACGATCCCGCGTGATCCCTGCCGTCGCCTCCGCCGGCCTTCACGTTCCGCCGGGTACCCGGCCAGGGAGCCGACACCGTCATGGAGCACCGAAGCGCTCGCCCGAGCGAGACCGGAGGACTGCCATGGAACCGGATGACCACATCATGCGCGGGCCGGGTGAGAGGAGAGTCGCCGAGGCGGCGGAACGGATCGTGGCCGAGGGCCGGCCACGCCTGCACCGCACCTGGACGTCCCTGGTGGCCACCTCGCTGCTGGGCGGGATCGACGTCGGTGTCGGCGTCATGGCGCTGCTGTTCGTGCGGCACGAGACCGGCAGCGAGCTGCTGGCCGGGCTGGCCTTCTCCGTGGGGCTCATCGCCTTGCTGCTCGGGCACAGCGAACTGTTCACCGAGGGCTTCCTGGTGCCCGTGGCCACCGTCATCGCGGGCGCGGCCGGCTGGCTGGACCTGGCACGCATGTGGACCACGGTGCTGGTGATGAACCTGATCGGCGGCTGGGTGTTCATGTGGCTGGTCATGCGGGCCTACCCGGACCTGCACCGCACCGCGGCCGCCTCGGGCGCGAAGTTCGTCGAGGGAGGGTACACGCTGGGCACCTTCTGCCTCGCCGTGCTGGGCGGCGGCGTCATCACGCTCATGACCCGTATGCACCACGGCACCGAGTCCATGACCGGGAAGATCACCGCATCGGTCGCCACCGCGTTCGTCCTGGCCGGGCTCGGGCTGTGGCACTCGGTGCTGGACTCCCTCATCGCGTTCGCCGGCCTGCACACCGGCATGACGTCCTACGGTTACCTCGACTGGCTGCGGTGGCTGGCCTGGGCGGTTCTCGGCAACATCGTCGGCGGACTCCTGCTGACCACGACACTGCGCCTCATCCGCAGTGCCCCGGTGCTGAGCGGGGACAGCGCGCAAGCGCCTGACTCCGGATGACACCGCACCCGGCACCCTGTTCCGGGCGGACCTCCTCCGGACGCGGAGCTGCCGGTCAAGGGCAGGGCGTGGCAGACCGTTCGCACGCCGGCAGGCCCCGGCGATCCGAGGAGATCCGATCGCTGCGTTTGCCGTTCGCGCAGGGGGAGACCCGGCCGACCATGAGCAGTACGCCACTCCGCCGCCCCCGGATGCGGCAGAGCGCGTCCTGTGGCTGCCGGACCGCTGGGAGCGGCAGCCCGGGGCCGACGCCCGGGCCGACCGGTGCAGCCACCTCGCCGGGTCACTCTCCGAAGGCAAGGTCAGCGGCGGATGCGTCCAGTGCCACTGGCACGGCAGCGTCTTCCAGCGGGAACCGTCCGCGCCGACAGGGGCCGGGCGGGCAGGCGCCGGGCGAGGCAGCCGAGGGACGCCGGCGTACGGGGACGGGAACCCATGGACACCGCGGCTGAAGGACGCCTCGCCGGACGTGTGCACGGGCTGCTGCGGCGGGCCGGGGGGCAGTACGCGGCGGGGCACGACCGTCCGCTGGGCGGCTATCTGGCAACCATGGCGGGCTTCGCCGCGTACACGGCCGCCTGGGCCACCGCGGTACGGCTCCGGGGCCGGCCGCTGCCCGACCGGCCCGAGCCGTGGGACGTCGTCCTGACCTCGGTCGCCACGTTCCGGCTCAGCCGGCTGCTGACCAAGGCACCGGTCACCAGCCCGCTGCGCGCACCCTTCACCCGGTACGTCGCCCCGCAGGGCCCGGCCGAACTGCACGAGGAGGTACCGACGGGGGACGGCGCGCATGCCGTCGGAGAACTGGCCACCTGCCCCTTCTGCATGAGCGTCTGGGTGGCGTCCACCCTGACCGCCGGCCAGCTTCTCTGGCCGCGTGAGACACGCGCCGCCATGGGCGGGCTGGCCGCCCTCGCCGGGGCGGACGCGCTGCAACTGGCGTACAGCGCGCTGATCGAGAGGACGACCGGCGAGTGACCCGGCAGGGGAACGCGGTGGTTCACGGGCGTCCGTGGGGGGCCGGGCACCGACCGCGCGGGTGAAGCCGGTGGTGGGGGGTACTCGCCGCACTGACCCTAGAACAGCGACCGGAGGGTGATTCCCCGCTCGCTGTCCGGAGTGCAGCCAGCTCGCGCCAAGCAGTTTTGATTGGGACGGCCATACCCGCAAACGCGGATGTCGACGGTCCTGAGAGCCACTCGATGGAGGGAGGCCACTCGTGGACACCGATCCGATGGCCGACGACGTCTACCAGCCGACCAACAACGATGTGCGCGAAGAGGACGCCGCGCGGTTGGACGACCTGGAGGACGCGGTCGAGGAACCGACCTACGACGAACTCCTCGACGAGGGGTACTCGCCGCCGGAGAAGCCGCTCGGCGTCACCAAGTACGGCACGACCGCGACCGAGCAGCGGGAGGGCGAGAGCCTCGACCAGCGGTTGGCCCAGGAGGAGCCGGACGTCCGGGAGCCGGAGGGTGACGGGGTGGGCGACCTGCCCGGCGGGGACGGCGAGCTCATCGACCCGCAGGCGGGCGAGGCGCGCGCCGGCCGCCTGGTGGCGCCGGACGAGGGCGCACATCCCGACACCGAGAAGGACGAGGTCGCCTACGACGTGGGCATCAACGGGGGAGCGGCCAGTGCCGAGGAGGCCGCCGCCCACATCACCGACGACAACTTCTCGCAGCCCGGTCACGACCCCATCCCCCC
>NZ_MUNH01000242.1:0-17672 GCF_002154615.1 Streptomyces recifensis | reverse complement strand
GCGCTGGCGGAGCTGGAGCGGTCGGCGGCGCTGTTCGCCACCCTCGGCACGGACGGCCTGCACGGCCGCACGGGCGCCGAACTGGCCGCGGCCGCGCTGGAGGCCGAGCTGGGGCGGACGGCCGGGGCACGGGCACGCGCACGTGCCGTCCTCGCGGCCTACGAGGGCGCCGACGGCACGGACGAAACGGTCCGCCTCCGGCGCGCGACGGCGGCCCGTCTGCTGGACGGGGAGTGACCCCGGCCGCTCACTCCACGCCGATGAGCAGCGGCGCGCCCTGCCGGCCGCCGCGGTAGACCACGGTGTCGACGGCGAGGTAGGACTCGCGGACGCGGGCTTCGAGGCGGTCGGCGACGGCCTCGGGGGCGTCGTCGCCGACGACCAGGGTGACCAGCTCGCCGCCCGCCCGGAGCATGCGGTCGAGCACGGTCTCGGCGGTGCCGGTGAGGTCGGGGCCGATCACGGCGACGTCGCCGTCGATCAGCCCGAGCGCGTCCCCGGCCTGGCAGATCCCGGCCGTGGTCCACGACTGCCGCTCGGCGACGAGCACCTCGGCGTACCGGGTGGCACCGGCGGCGGAGGTCATCTGGACCACGTCCTCGTCGAACCGGCGCTCCGGTTCGTGCACGGCCAGCGCCGCGATGCCCTGGACCGCCGAGCGGGTCGGGATCAGGGCGACCCGGACGCCCTCGGCGCGCACCTGCTCGGCGGCCGCGGCGGCCGTGTGGCGCAGTTCGGCGTCGTTGGGCAGCAGGACGACCTCGCGGGCGTGCGCGCGCCGGAGCGCCTGGGCCAGCTCCCCGCTGGCGGGCGGCTCACCGGGGCGCGCGAGGACGGTGATGGCGCCCGCCTCGGCGTACAGCCCGGCCAGCCCCTCGCCGGGCACCACGGCGACGACGGCCCGCTGCGCCGGTTCACGCGGCGGCCGCTCCCCACCCGTGTGGACGTCCCCGACGGCGAAGTGGGTGATCCTGATCCGGTACGGCCGCCCGGCCTCGACGCCCGCCTCCACGGCGGCACCGGCGTCGTCCACGTGCACATGGACGTTCCACAGCCCGTCGCCGCCGACCACGACCAGGGAGTCGCCGAGGGTGTCGAGCCGTTCCCGGAGCCGGGCCACGGCCGCGTCGTCGGCCTCCAGCAGGTAGATGACCTCGTAGGCGGGCCCGCCCTCCCCCGCGTGCTCGGGGGCCTCCGGGCAGACGTCGGCCCCGGCCGCCCCGGCGTACGTCTCCTCGGGCAGCGCGTCGCCCGTGACCGCCTCCACGAGTGAGGCCAGCACGGTCACCAGACCGCGTCCGCCCGCGTCCACGACCCCGGCGCGGCCGAGGACGGCCAGTTGCCGGGGGGTGGCGGCCAGGGCGGAGCGCGCTCCCTCGTAGGCGGCCAGGACGACCGCCCCGCAGTCCCCCTCGGCTCCGTCGGCCGCCTCGGCGGCGGCCGAGGCGACGGTGAGCACGGTGCCCTCGACCGGGTGGGCGACGGCCTCGCGGGCGGCGTCGGCGGCCCGGCGCAGCGCCCGCCGCAGAGCGGTGCCGTCGACGTGGGACACGTCACCCGCGCCGCCGGCGGCGAGCACCTGGGCCATGCCGCGCAGGAGCTGGGCGAGGATCGTGCCGGAATTGCCGCGGGCGCCGATCAGCGCGCCGTGGGCCATCGCGCGCAGGGCGTCCGCGAGCGAGGGACCGCCTTGCTCGTACCCGGCGAACACCGCTTCGACGGCCGCCGTCGCCGACTCCACGGTCAGGTACAGGTTGGTGCCGGTGTCCCCGTCGGCCACGGGATAGACGTTGATCGCGTCGATCTCCTCGCGCGCCCGCCCCAGCGAGCGCAGCGCCAGACCGCACCAGGTGCGCACCGCGAGAGCATCGAGGAATGTCTGCGGCACCTGCGCCACCTGCGCCTCCTGTCGCTGGACGTGGGACGCAGCGTAGACCGTGGGGCGGCGTCCATCACGGGAGGGCCGGGCACGGGGTGCCGGGCCGCCATGGTAGTTTCGTTGTACGGAAGCAGTCGTTGTATGCTGCTCCGGTTGCCCGATCCCGGTCGGGCCATTCCCCCTGGCAGCGCCACTCAAGATCTCAGGTCTCCTGATCTCGATTCCGGCATGCCGGGATCAACCGTAAGTGCATCTGAAGTCTTTGGAGTGACCCGTGGCTGCCAACTGCGACGT
This sequence comes from Streptomyces recifensis, assembly GCF_002154615.1. Classification (NCBI taxonomy): domain Bacteria; kingdom Bacillati; phylum Actinomycetota; class Actinomycetes; order Kitasatosporales; family Streptomycetaceae; genus Streptomyces; species Streptomyces recifensis. The sequence continues at coordinate 15,499 of NZ_MUNH01000242.1, read as the reverse complement.
CTGCGGCAAGGGGCCGGGCTTCGGCAACAACATCTCGCACTCGCACCGCCGTACGTCCCGTCGCTGGAACCCGAACATCCAGCGCGTCCGTACCGTGGTCGGCGGGACGCCGAAGCGCGTGAACGCTTGCACCTCGTGCATCAAGGCCGGCAAGGTCTCGCGCTGACGCACAGCTAAGCGCGCGGCCACTGTCGGTTGCTGCGTCGAGCCGGTCCACCTTCGGGTGGGCCGGCTCTTCGCGTTGCCCTCTCGCCTACCTCAGGCGCCAGCCGTGGTCCACTGGCCCGATCCCGGCGCCCAGGGCGAACCCCCGGGCGATCGCCCCGGTGACGTACTCCTTGGCCGCCGTGACCGCCTCCGGCACGGGCAGGCCCTTCGCCAGCCCCGAGGCGACGGCGGAGGCCAGCGTGCAGCCGGTGCCGTGGGTGTGCCGGTTGTCGTGGCGCGGGGCACGCAGCCAGAACTCCTGGTCCCCGTCGGTGAGCAGGTCCACGGCCTCGCCGGTGAGATGCCCGCCCTTGATCAGCACCCACTGGGGCCCGTAGGCCAGTACGGCTTCCGCCGCCGGGCGCAGATCGGCCTCCGAAGCGACCCGCGATCCTGTGAGCTGGGCCACTTCGTCCAGGTTCGGGGTGGCCACGGTAGCCACCGGGAGGAGCCGGGTGCGCACCGAGTCCAGGGCGGAGGCCGCGAGCAGCGGGTCGCCGTGCTTGGAGACGCCCACCGGGTCCACCACCACGGGCGCGTCCGTGCCGGAGATCAACTCCGCGACCGCCTCGACCAGTTCCGCCGAGGCCAGCATCCCGGTCTTCACGGCCTGGACGCCGATGTCGTCCACCACACTGCGGTACTGCGCCCGCACCGCCTCCACCGGCAGCTCCCAGGCGCCCTGCACCCCGAGGGAGTTCTGCGCGGTCACGGCGGTGATCACGCTCATCCCGTGCACGCCCAGCGCCAGCATCGTCTTCAGGTCGGCCTGGATGCCCGCTCCGCCGCCGGAGTCCGAGCCGGCCACGGTGAGGACGCGCGGCGGCGCCTGCCCGGCCGCCCTCACTCGGGGTCCCCGAAGTGGTCCCAGCCGCCCGTGGCGGTCCAGGGCGCCCCGTCCACGGTCACCTGGGGCAGCGCCGAGGGGTTGAGCACCTCGCCGATCACCTTCCAGCGGGCCGGGAGCTTGGTGTCCGGCGGGAAGGTGGCCACGATCGCGTGGTCCTCTCCCCCGGTGAGCACCCACTGCAGCGGGTCGACCCCGACCGCCTGGCCGATGTCGTTCATCTGGGTGGGGATGTCGATGGCGCCGGAGCGGATGTCGATCCGTACCTTGCTGGCGTCCGCGATGTGCCCGAGGTCCGCGATCAGTCCGTCGCTGACGTCGCACATGGCGGTCGCGCCGAGCGCGGCGGCGGCCGGGCCCGCGTGGTAGGGCGGCTCGGGACGGCGGTGGGCCTCCACGAAGGCACGCGGCGAGCGGAAGCCCCGTGAGAGCACCGCGTACCCGGCGGCGGACCAGCCGAGCCAGCCCGTGACGGCCACCAGATCGCCGGGCTGCGCGCCCGCGCGGGTCACCGGCTCCTGGTTGCGCAGATCACCGAGCGCGGTGATCGACACCATGATCGTGTCGCCGCGTACGACGTCGCCGCCGACCACGGAGGCGCCCGCCACCTGACACTCGTCGCGCAGGCCGTCCATCAGCTCGGTCGGCCAGGTCACCGGGAGTTCGGCGGGGACGACCAGGCCGAGGAGCAGGGCGGTGGGCACAGCGCCCATCGCGGCGATGTCGGCGAGGTTCTGGGCGGCGGCCTTGCGGCCCACGTCGTAGGCCGTGGACCAGTCGCGGCGGAAGTGCCGGCCCTCCAGCAGGATGTCGGTGCTCGCCACCACCCGGCGGTCCGGGGCGGCGACCACGGCGGCGTCGTCACCGGGGCCGACCCGGACCGCCGGGGTGGTGGTGAGACGGGAGGTCAGCTCCCGGATGAGCCCGAACTCACCAAGCTCACCCACTGTGCCCTTCATGGCCTCAAGCCCCTTCTGTACCTGTCCCGTGCCCGGTCGCGCGTCATCAGTGTCCCCGATACGGTCGAGGTGTCCGTCAACTTCCGTCGTGCCCGCACCCCGGCGCGCGTGCCCCGTTCCCCAGGGTCTCCCCTCGGAGAGCGGCGACGCGATACCGTGGCGTTCCTCTTCCCCACATGATCCTCGTGGCCGCCCTGGAGGTTCCGTGGTACAGGCGTACATCCTGATCCAGACCGAGGTCGGCAAGGCGTCGACCGTCGCCGAGACGATCGGCAGGATTCCTGGAGTGATCCAGGCCGAGGACGTGACGGGGCCCTATGACGTCATCGTCCGCGCCCAGTCCGACACCGTCGACGAGCTGGGTCGCATGGTGGTCGCCAAGGTCCAGCAAGTGGACGGCATCACACGCACCCTGACCTGCCCGGTCGTGCATCTGTAGCCCCCGTCTACGCTTGGCCGGTGAACTTCTTCCGTCACCGGCCCCTCGGCCTGATCGCGCCCGCGCTGCTGATCGCGGTCGCGGGCTGTTCCACGGCGGACGACGGCACCACGGTCGCGGCTCCCCGCCCCGACGCGCGCACCGCCCCCCTGTGTCGGCGTCTGGACGAGGCGCTGCCCGGGAAGGTGGACGGCCGGCACCGCGACGACCCACGGCCCGCTTCCGCCTATACGGCGGGCTGGTCGGGCCCGGCGATCATACTGCGCTGCGGGGTGGTCCGGCCGCCGAAGATGACCGACCCCGAGGTCGCCCAGGGCCACGACCCCCACGCGCTGGCCGGCGGGGTGGACGGCGTGGACTGGCTGATGGAGAAGCGGGACGACGGTTCCTCGCGCTTCACCACCGCCAACCGCCGCGCCTACGTGGAGGTGACGCTGCCCGCGGAGTTGTCCGGCCCGGACGACGCGACGGCGGTCCTGGTCGACCTGGCCCCGGCCGTGAAGAAGGCGATCCCCGAGGGGATCGCCTCCATGCGGTGATGCGGTGAGCGCCTAGCGCAGCCCGGTCGGGCGGCGCAGTGCCGCCTGGATCAGGCGGTCCACCAGCTCCGCGTAGCCGACGCCGGACGCCTCCCACATCTTGGGGTACATCGAGATGGGGGTGAAGCCGGGCAGGGTGTTGATCTCGTTGATGACGAACTCGCCGTCGTCGGTGAGGAAGAAGTCCGCGCGGACCAGCCCCTCGCAGGACGCCGCCTCGAACGCCTCGACCGCGAGCCGCTGGAGCTCGGCGGTCTGCTCGTCGGTGAGCGGGGCCGGGACGACACCGGGCGTGGAGTCGATGTACTTGGCGTCGAAGTCGTAGTACGCGTGCGCGCTGGGCGGCGGGATCTCGGCGGGGACCGAGGCGCGCGGGCCGTCCTCGAACTCCAGGACGCCGCACTCGATCTCGCGGCCGGACAGCGCGGCCTCCACGATGATCTTCGGGTCGTGGCGCTGGGCCTCGGCGACGGCCTCGTCCAGACCGGAGAGGTCCTCGACCTTGGTGATGCCGATGGAGGAGCCGGCGCGGGCGGGCTTCACGAACAGCGGCCAGCCGTGCTCACCGGCGAAGTCCACGATCCGCTTGCGGGCGGCGGACTCGTCCCGCTGCCACTCGCGGGGCCGGATCACCATGTACGGGCCGACCTTGAGCCCGAAGGAGGTGAACACCCGCTTCATGTAGTCCTTGTCCTGGCCTACGGCCGAGGCGAGCACGCCCGAGCCGACGTAGGGCACACCGGACAGCTCCAGCAGACCCTGGAGGGTGCCGTCCTCCCCGAAGGGGCCGTGCAGCACCGGGAAGACCACGTCGACCTCGCCGAGCGCCTTGGGCACCGCGCCGGGCTCGCTGTAGACGACCTCGCGGTTGGCCGGGTCGACCGGGAGCACCACTCCGCCCTCGGTGGACTCCGCCACGTCCAGGACCTCCGGGGTGCGGCGGTCCGTGATGGCCATCCGCTGCGGCTCGTCGGCCGTCAGCACCCAGCGGCCGTCACGGGTGATACCGATCGGCAGGACGTCGTACTTGGTCCGGTCGATGGCACCCAGGACGGCACCCGCGGTGACGGTGGAGATCCCGTGTTCGGAGGAGCGGCCGCCGAACACGACGGCCACACGCGGCTTGCGGGGCTGCGCCGCAGGGTTCTGGGGGAGGTTCTCGGTGCTCATATCGCGTTGAGAGTACCCGTTGGTAGTGCCCCCGGACAGCGGCGACCCGGCGCTTTCGCTCAGCGTCGTTCGGGCTTCGCGCTGCGCGACATCAGCTCCTTGAGAGCGACCACGGGCGGCTTGGCGTCGTGCACGATTCCGACGACCGTCTCGGTGATCGGCATGTCGACACCGTGCCTGCGGGCCAGATCCAGCACGGACTCGCAGGACTTGACGCCCTCGGCGGTCTGCTTGGTGACCGCGATGGTCTCCTGGAGCGTCATGCCCTTGCCGAGGTTGGTGCCGAAGGTGTGGTTGCGGGACAGCGGCGAGGAGCAGGTCGCCACCAGGTCCCCGAGTCCGGCGAGTCCGGAGAAGGTCAGCGGGTCGGCGCCGAGCGCCATGCCGAGCCGGGTGGTCTCGGCGAGACCGCGCGTGATGAGCGAGCCCTTGGCGTTGTCGCCGAGCCCCATGCCGTCCGCGATGCCGACGGCGAGACCGATGACGTTCTTGACCGCGCCGCCGAGTTCGCAGCCGATGACGTCGGTGTTGGTGTACGGCCGGAAGTACGGGGTGTGGCAGGCCGCCTGGAGCCGCCGGGCGACCTCCTCGTCGGTGCAGGCGACCACGGCGGCGGCGGGCATCCGGGCGGCGATCTCGCGGGCCAGGTTGGGCCCGGTGACGACGGCGATCCGTTCGGGTCCGACCTTGGCGACGTCCTCGATGACCTCGCTCATCCGCATGGCGGAGCCGAGTTCCACGCCCTTCATCAGGGAGACGAGCACGGTGTGCGGGGCGAGCAGCGGGGCCCAGTCGGCGAGGTTGGCACGCAGGGTCTGGGAGGGGATCGCCAGGACGACGAAGTCCGCGTCACCGAGCGCCTCGGTGGCGTCGGAGGTGGCGCGCACGCCCGGCGGAAGCTCGACGCCGGGCAGATAGCCCGGGTTGGTGCGCGTGGAGTTGACCGCGTCGGCCACCTCGGCGCGGCGGGCCCAGAGGGTGACCTCGCAGCCCGCGTCGGCGAGGACCACGGCGAACGCGGTGCCCCAGGAGCCGGTGCCCATGACGGCGACCCGGACAGGCGTGCTCACTTGCCGCTTCCCCCTTCGGTGGCGGTGGGCGTGACCTCGGCGGCGGGCGCGGGCACGGTGTCCTGGACCTGGCCCCCGTCGGACCGGACCGCGTGGCCGGACGGGGCGACCGGACCGGACTGGGCGCGGGTGCGGCGGCGCTGCTCGATCCGCTCGCGGCGCGGGTCGTAGGGCACGGCCGGTGCCTTCTCGCCGCGGATCTCCTCGAGCTGGCGGGTGATGGCCGCCATGATGACCTCGGTGGCCTCCCTGAGGACGTCGGCGGTCATCTCCCGGTCGTAGAACCGGGAGAGGTCCACCGGCGGACCGGCCAGGACGTGGTGGGTCTTGCGCGGGAAGAGGTTCGGCTTCTTCGCGTAGGGGGGCAGGAGTTCGTTGACGCCCCACTGGGCGACCGGCACGACCGGGCACTTGGTCTGCAGGGCCACGCGGGCGGCACCGGTCTTGGCCGTCATGGGCCAGCCGTCGGGGTCGCGGGTCAGGGTGCCCTCGGGGTAGAAGGCGACGCACTCGCCCTTCTCCACCGCCTCGATCGCGGCGCGGAATGCGCTCAGCGCGTCGGTGCTCTCGCGGTAGACGGGGATCTGTCCGGTACCGCGCATCGCGGCGCCGACGAATCCCTTCTTGAAAAGGCCGCTCTTCGCCAGGAATCGCGGAACCCGTCCGGTGTTGTACTGATAGTGCGCGTACGCGAAGGGGTCCACGTGGGAATTGTGGTTCACCGCGGTGATAAATCCGCCGTCGGCCGGAATGTGCTCCATTCCTCGCCAGTCCCGCTTGATCAGAACCGCCAGCGGCGGTTTGCAGATCACCGCGGCGAAGCGGTACCAGAAGCCGATTCTGCGGCGGGACACGCGGACACCTTCCTCCATGGCCTCTGAGGGCCTTCACCTAGGCCGGGGGCCGGACAAGTGTGACTCCGGGCCGCCGGTCTGTCGAGAACACCGTACGCCCGCATGTCTGCGGCGACCGCCCCCGGACTGGCCTTCACAGCATTCCCCCACACGTCGGGGCGGCTCGGGCCGTCCGGTGGGAGCGGGTGACAATGAGCGCGAGCAGAGAGGGACGGTACGCCGGTGCAGTGGAGCTTGGTCATCCCCCTGAAGCCCTTGGCACGGGCGAAAAGCAGGCTCGCGGACGCCGTTGCCGACGGAGCGCGGCCCGGGCTGGTGCTGGCGTTCGCGCAGGACACGGTGGCCGCCGTTCTGGAGTGTCCCGGGGTCGCGGATGTGGCGGTCGTCACGGACGACCCGGTGGCCGGGCGGGCGCTGGCCGCGCTGGGCGCCCGGGTCGTGCCGGACGAGCCGGCCGGGGGGCTGAACGCCGCGCTGGCGCACGGCGCCTCGGCGGTGCGCGCCGTCCGTCCGGAGGCGGCCGTCGCCGCGCTCAACGCCGATCTGCCCGCGTTGCGCCCGGCGGAACTGGCGCGGGTCCTCACGGCGGCGGCCGAATTCCCGCGCGCCTTCCTGGCGGACGCGGCCGCGTGGGGCACGACGCTGCTCGCGGCGGCGCCCGGCCGGGAACTGGCCCCGGCCTTCGGCGGCGCCTCGCGCGCCCGGCACCGCGCCTCGGGCGCGGCGGAACTCGCGCCGGGCAGCGTGGAATCGGTACGGCGGGACGTGGACACCGGCGACGACCTGCGGGTGGCGCTGTCGCTGGGCGTGGGCCCGTACACGGCGGCGGCGAGCGCCTCGTGGACCGCGCCGGTGCCGCTCGCCGGGCAGTAGGCTGCGGACATGCAGGCCACCGCTTACACCTACGACCCCGAGAGCCGCAGCGGGCAGGTGCTGCTCGACGATGGCACCCCGGTGCCCTTCGACGCGGCCGCGTTCGACGCGGGCGGGCTGCGGTTGCTGCGGCCCGGTCAGCGGGTGCGGATCGAGACCGAGGGGCGGGGCGAGGGGCTGCGGATCACGCTGGTGACCCTCCAGACCTTCTGAACGGGCGTCGAGCAGGCGCTGAAGGGGTCCTGAGCGGCCGTGTGAACGCACCGCGGGCCGGACTCCCCGGGGGAGTCCGGCCCGGCGCGTGTGAGCCCTGAGGGACCGGGTGCCGTGGAAGGCCGTGCCTCTAGCGGGCGGTGGTCTTCTTGGCGGTGGTCTTGCGTGCCGTCGACTTCTTGGCGGGCGCCTTCTTGGCGGTGACCTTCTTCGCGGGAGCCTTCTTCGCCGTGGTCTTCTTGGCGGCCGCGGTGGTGCCGGTGGCCTTCTTGGCCGGGGCCTTCTTCGCGGCGGCCTTCTTGGCGGTGGCCGTGGTCTTCTTCGCCGGCGTCGCCTTCTTGGCGGTGGTCTTCTTCGCGGCGGCCTTGGTGGCCTTCTTGGCCGCGGCCTTCTTCACGGTCGCGGAAGCGCCGCCGGTCAGGCTGCCCTTGGGCGCCTTCTTCACGGAGACCTCGCCACCACGGGGAAGCTTCTTCGAACCGCTCACCAGGTCCTTGAAGCCCTGACCGGCGCGGAAGCGCGGAACCGAGGTCTTCTTGACCCGAACACGCTCGCCCGTCTGGGGGTTACGGGCGTAGCGGGCAGGGCGGTCCACCTTCTCGAAGGACCCGAAGCCGGTGACCGAGACCCGGTCCCCCGCGACGACGGCGCGGACGATGGCGTCCAGGACCGCGTCGACAGCATCGGCGGCCTGCTGGCGGCCGCCCATCTTGTCGGCAATCGCTTCTACGAGCTGCGCCTTGTTCACGTCTTCCCCTTCGGAGACATCGCCAGAACGAAAGTGTTCAAGCTTTTCGCACGTTAGGCAGATATATACCGCAAATCAAACACGAAACGGGCTTCTCACCCTTGTGCCGCATCGGTTTCGGCGGTCCCGAACGGATTCAGCGGTCCTCTTCGGGCATCCGGCCCGCTTCGAGGTCCGCGGTGAATCGTTCGAGACGCGTTGCCGCGCCGGCGGGATCGTGTTTGGCCGCGGCCGTAATGACCAGCAGCTTCCGGGTCAGCGCCATCCGTACGCCCTCCGGGACTTGCAGTGTGCGCACGGTTGCGTGCGCTTGTTTGAGTTGGTCCGCGACTGCCGCATAGAGCTGGAGTTGGCCGTCGTGTTCCATGCACAGATTGTGCCATCTGGGGCGAGTTGTCGCCTGCGCAGGGGGCAACTGCCGCCTCCGCGCGCCGTTTCGGGGCTCGGCGAGGGGGCGCCGCCGGGAGGCGCCCGGAACTGCAACTTCTTAGTGGTGAAGGGGAGTTGAGGAGCGCGCCGAGTGCGCTCGCGGACGTCCGGACCCGGACATGCGCGTACCCCCAATCGTGGCGATCGGGGGTACGCGGCGGCCGTCGAGGTGGCCGAAACCTTATGCGTGCGAGCGGTTGCTCAGCTTGTCAGCGTGCGGGGCTTGTGCGCCGGGCGGTCCTTCTCGAAGGCGGCGATGTCGTCCTCGTCGCGCAGGGTGAGGGAGATGTCGTCCAGGCCGTTCAGCAGCCGCCAGCGGGAGTTCTCGTCCAGCTCGAAGGAGGCGGTGATGCCCTCGGCCCGTACCTCGCGGGCTTCGAGGTCGACCGTGATCGCCGCCTCGGGGTCGCGCTCGGTCAGCTCCCAGAGCGCGTCCACGACCTTCTGCTCCAGCACCACCGTGAGCAGGCCGTTCTTCAGCGAGTTACCCCGGAAGATGTCGGCGAAGCGGGCGGAGATCACGGCCTTGAAGCCGTAGTTCTGCAGCGCCCAGACGGCGTGCTCGCGGGAGGAGCCGGTGCCGAAGTCGGGGCCGGCGACCAGGACCGTGGCGCCCTGCCGCTCGGGGCGGTTGAGGACGAAGGTGTCGTCCTTGCGCCACGCCTCGAAGAGACCGTCCTCGAAGCCGTCGCGGGTGACCTTCTTGAGCCAGTGGGCGGGGATGATCTGGTCGGTGTCGACGTTGCTGCGGCGCAGCGGCACGGCCCGGCCGGTGTGGGTGGTGAAGGCTTCCATCGTTATCGCACTCCAGCGGGCACGGGGGTGTCGGACAGGTCGGCGGGCGAGCCGAGGTGGCCGAGGACGGCGGTGGCGGCGGCGACCTGCGGCGAGACCAGGTGGGTGCGGCCGCCCTTGCCCTGCCTGCCCTCGAAGTTGCGGTTGGAGGTGGAGGCGGAGCGCTCCCCCGGCGCGAGCTGGTCGGGGTTCATGCCCAGGCACATCGAGCAGCCCGCGTACCGCCATTCGGCACCGGCCTCCTTGAAGACCACGTCCAGCCCCTCGGAGACGGCCTGCAGGCCCACCCGCGCGGAGCCGGGGACGACCAGCATCCGTACGCCGTCGGCGACTTTGCGGTCCCGGAGGATCTCGGCGACCGAGCGCAGGTCCTCGATGCGGCCGTTGGTGCAGGAGCCTACGAAGACGGTGTCCACGGCGATGTCCCGCAGCGGCTGCCCGGCGGTCAACCCCATGTACTCCAGGGCCTTTTCGGCGGCGTAGCGCTCCGATGCGTCTTCGTACGAAGCCGGGTCGGGGACGTGCGACGAAAGCGGCGCTCCCTGGCCGGGGTTGGTGCCCCAGGTGACGAACGGGGAGAGTCCGGCCGCGTCGATGACGACCTCGGCGTCGAAGACCGCGTCGTCGTCGGTGCGCAGCGTCCTCCAGTACTCCACCGCCTCTTCCCAGTCGGCGCCCTCCGGGGCGTGCGGGCGGCCCTTCAGGTAGGCGAAGGTGGTCTCGTCGGGGGCGATCATGCCCGCGCGGGCGCCGGCCTCGATGGACATGTTGCAGATGGTCATCCGGGCCTCCATCGACAGCTTCTCGATGGCGGAGCCGCGGTACTCCAGGACGTAGCCCTGGCCGCCGCCGGTGCCGATCCGGGCGATGATCGCCAGGATCAGGTCCTTGGCGGTGACACCCTCGGGCAGTTCGCCCTCGACGGTGATCGCCATGGTCTTCGGCCGGGCCATCGGCAGCGTCTGGGTCGCCAGAACGTGCTCGACCTGCGAGGTGCCGATACCGAAGGCGAGCGCCCCGAACGCACCGTGCGTGGAGGTGTGGGAGTCACCGCACACCACGGTCGTGCCGGGCTGCGTCAGCCCGAGCTGCGGGCCGACCACGTGCACCACGCCCTGCTCGACGTCGCCCAGCGGGTGCAGCCGCACCCCGAACTCCGCGCAGTTCTTGCGCAGCGTCTCCAGCTGGGCCCGCGAGACCGGGTCCGCGATCGGCTTGTCGATGTCGAGGGTCGGGGTGTTGTGGTCCTCGGTGGCGATGGTCAGGTCAAGACGACGGACCGCGCGACCGCTCTTGCGGAGACCGTCGAACGCCTGCGGGCTGGTCACCTCGTGCAGCAGGTGCAGATCGATGTAGAGAAGGTCGGGCTCGCCCTCGGCGCGCCGGACGACATGGTCGTCCCAGACCTTCTCCGCGAGTGTCCTACCCATCGCTTTCCCTCCGGCCGGCCACGGTTCCGCCGACACATCTAGAGAACCTGAGGAAGCGGCGCCCGCGCCGTGATCTCGGTGCGTGCGGGCGTCCGGCACCGCGCCCGCCGTACGCGGGCCGCCGTGTTCTTCAAGAGTGGCGCGTTCCGGAGAAAATTGAACTTGCGTTTCACAGAGTGAGACGGGAGTATCGTTGCATGGACAACAGTAGCGGCGTCGGCGTTCTGGACAAGGCGGCCCTTGTCCTGAGCGCTCTGGAGTCCGGTCCGGCCACCCTCGCGGGTCTGGTCGGGGCCACCGGACTGGCACGACCCACGGCCCACCGGCTGGCCGTGGCTCTGGAGCACCACCGGCTGGTGGCGCGGGACATGCAGGGCAGGTTCATCCTGGGCCCGCGCCTGTCGGAGCTGGCCGCGGCGGCCGGCGAGGACCGGCTGCTGGCGACGGCCGGCCCGGTGCTCACGCACCTGCGGGACGTGACGGGCGAGAGCGCGCAGCTCTACCGGCGCCAGGGCGACATGCGGATCTGTGTGGCGGCCGCGGAGCGGCTGTCCGGACTGCGGGACACGGTGCCGGTGGGCTCGACGCTCACGATGAAGGCGGGTTCCTCGGCGCAGATCCTCATGGCCTGGGAGGAGCCCGAGCGGCTGCACCGGGGTCTGCAGGGGGCGCGCTTCACGGCGACGGCGCTGTCCGGGGTGCGCCGCCGGGGCTGGGCGCAGTCGATCGGCGAGCGGGAGCCGGGCGTGGCCTCGGTCTCGGCGCCGGTGCGCGGGCCGTCCAACCGCGTGGTGGCCGCCGTCTCGGTCTCCGGACCGATCGAGCGGCTGACCCGGCATCCCGGCCGGATGCACGCCCAGGCGGTGATCGACGCGGCCTCCCGGCTGTCCGAGGCGCTGCGCCGCTCCGGCTGAGCGCCGACGCGACCGCTTCCACGCTTCCCCCGGGCGGGAGCGGGCCCCAACGCCGCGGCCCGCTCCCGCCCGGCCCGTTCGGTCAACCGGGCCACGGCGAGGGGCTGTTGGCACGGGCCCGGAAAACAGCGAAGGCCCCCCGCTTACGCGAGGAGCCTTCCTTCTGTACCCCCGACCGGATTCGAACCGGCGCTACCGCCTTGAGAGGGCGGCGTGCTAGGCCGCTACACAACGGGGGCCTGGACACTGCGTTTCCGCAGGTCCGAGCTGGTCTACCTGGACTCGAACCAAGACTAACTGAACCAGAATCAGTCGTGCTGCCAATTACACCATAGACCAATGATGGTTTAGACCAGTCAGTACCCCCGACCGGATTCGAACCGGCGCTACCGCCTTGAGAGGGCGGCGTGCTAGGCCGCTACACAACGGGGGCCCTAGCGATTCCGAGTGATCGGAACCAGTACCCCCGACCGGATTCGAACCGGCGCTACTGCCTTGAGAGGGCAGCGTGCTAGGCCGCTACACAACGGGGGCTCGCGGACAAGATCCGCGGGTGCAGATGAGCTCTGCGAGCTGGCCTACCTGGACTCGAACCAAGACTAACTGAACCAGAATCAGTCGTGCTGCCAATTACACCATAGGCCACTGGAACGCAAGCCCCGAGCGGGGATCTTGTTCTAGCAGATGCGCCTGGGGCCCGGCCTTTCGGCCCGTTCCCCTCGGCGCAGGAAGAACATTACCCGAAGGTGGACGGGGCTCCAAAACGGGTATCCGAGCGAACCAGCGCCGGGAGTTCGGCGAGGCTGGTGATCCGGTGCGCCAGGACCGTGCCGGCCGGCCGCGCGTGCGGGCCGCCCCGGTCGATCCATACGGACATCATCCCGGCCTCCGCCGCGCCCCGGCCGTCGATCTCCGGGTGGTCCCCGACGTACGCCACCTCGTGCGGGGGCAGTCCCAGCCCCTCGCAGGCGGCCAGGAAGGCCCCGGCGGCCGGCTTGGACACCCCCAGCTCCACGGCGCACAGCACGGACTCGAACCGGTCCCGCAGGCCCAGGGTGCGCAGCTTGTGCTCCTGGACAGTCAGGCTGGAGTTGGACAGCACCGCGTGCCGGTGCTCCGGGAGGGCGTCGAGGGCGGGCAGCACGTCCGGGAAGACCTGCCAGGCCGCCTGGTAGTGCCCGACGTAGCGCAGAAACCATTCCTCAGCTTCGGCGTCGCTGAGTTCCGCGCCCAGGAACGCCCGCACCCGGTCCAGCCGCTGCCCCTCGAAGGTGGCCTCCCCCGCCGCGTGCCGCGCCCAGTGGGCCTCGGTCGCCGTCCGCCACGCCGCGAGCGCCTGGTCCGGCGTCTCGAACCGGGCGAGCAGCCCCTCCGCCAGGAGGTGTGCCCGCATGCCCTCACGGTCGGCGGTGGTGTAGTCGAAAAGGGTGTCGTCCACGTCCCAGACCACGGCTCGGATGCTCATGGGCCGACGGTAACGGGCGCCCGCCCCCGCGGCAGCGCGCCGGAACGCCGAGGGGCGGCATCCGGTGGCCGGATGCCGCCCCTGGCGGTGTGGCGTTCGTTACGCCGCGAGCCGCTCCAGCGCCGCGTCGATGCGGGTCAGCGTCTTCTCCTTGCCGAGTACCTCCAGGGACTCGAACAGAGGGAGGCCGACGGTGCGGCCGGTCACGGCCACACGGACCGGGGCCTGGGCCTTGCCGAGCTTGAGCCCGTGGGCCTCGCCGGCGGCCAGGACGGCCTCCTTGAGGGATTCGGCCGAGGTCCAGTCGGCGGACTCGAGCTTCTCCCGCGCGGTGCGCAGCAGCGCGTCCGAGCCTTCCTTCATGGCCTTGCTCCACGAGGCCTCGTCGAAGACGGGCTCGGGCAGGAAGAGGAAGTCGACGTTGTCGGTGATCTCGGAGAGCACCTTGAGCCGGGTCTGGGCGTGCGGGGCGATCGCCTGCCACTTGGCCTCGTCGAAGTCCTCCGGCGCCCAGGGCGCGACCGGGGGCTTCAGCCACGGGGCGCAGCGCTCGGTGAAGTCCTTCACGTCGAGCAGCCGGATGTGGTCGGCGTTGATCGCCTCGCACTTCTTCAGGTCGAAGCGCGCCGGGTTGGGGTTCACGTCCGAGATGTCGAAGGCGGCCACCATCTCCGCGATCGAGAAGATGTCCTGGTCCGCCGAGAGGGACCAGCCCAGCAGGGACAGGTAGTTGAGCAGACCCTCGGGCAGGAAGCCGCGCTCGCGGTAGAGGTTGAGCGAGGCCTGCGGGTCGCGCTTGGAGAGCTTCTTGTTGCCCTCGCCCATCACGTACGGCAGGTGGCCGAAGGCCGGGATCTGCTTGGCGATGCCCAGCTCCATCAGCGCCTTGTACAGGGCGATCTGCCGCGGGGTGGAGGAGAGCAGGTCCTCGCCGCGCAGGACGTGGGTGATGTCCATCAGCGCGTCGTCGACCGGGTTCACCAGGGTGTACAGCGGGGCGCCGTTGGCGCGCACGATGCCGTAGTCCGGGACGTTCTCCGGGAGGTAGGTGATCTCGCCGCGCACCAGGTCGTCGAAGGTGATCGCCTCGTCCGGCATCCGGAAGCGGACGATCGGCTCACGGCCCTGGGCCTTGAACTCCTCGACCTGCGCGGCGCTCAGCTCGCGGCAGTGGCCGTCGTACCCGGAGGGCTTGCCGGCGGCGCGGGCGGCCTCGCGGCGGGTGTCCAGCTCGTCCTGGGAGCAGTAGCAGTGGTAGGCGTAGCCGCCCTCCAGGAGCTTGCTCGCGACGTCCTGGTAGATGTCCATCCGCTGCGACTGGCGGTACGGCGCGTGCGGGCCGCCGACCTCGGGGCCCTCGTCCCAGTCGAAGCCGAGCCAGCGCATGGAGTCCAGGAGCTGGTTGTAGGACTCCTCGGAGTCGCGGGCCGCGTCGGTGTCCTCGATCCGGAAGACCAGCGTGCCCTCGTGGTGGCGGGCGAACGCCCAGTTGAACAGGGCGGTGCGCACCAGGCCCACGTGGGGGTTACCGGTGGGCGAGGGACAGAAACGGACGCGTACAGGTGCGCTAGCCACGCTTGACAACCTTGTTGGTGAGAGTGCCGATGCCTTCGATGGTGACGGCGACCTCGTCGCCGACGCTCATGGAGCCGACGCCCGCGGGGGTGCCGGTGAGGATCACGTCGCCGGGGAGCAGCGTCATGGCCTCGGAGATGTTGACGATCAGGTCCTCGATGGGGTGGACCATCTCGCTGGTGCGCCCGAGCTGGCGCTGCTCGCCGTTGAGGGTGAGCTGGACGGTGAGGTCGTTCGCGCGGGCGAGGTCGATGTCCGTCTCCACCCAGGGGCCGAGCGGGCAGGAGGAGTCGAAGCCCTTGGCGCGGGCCCACTGCTTCTCGACGCGCTGCACGTCGCGGGCGGTGACGTCGTTGGCGCAGGTGTAGCCGAAGATGACGTCCTTGACGCGCTCGCGCGGGACCTCGCGGCACATGCGGCCGATGACCACGGCCAGCTCGGCCTCGTAGTGCAGTTCCTTGGTGAAGGGCGGGTACTGGATGTCGTCGCCGGGGCCGATCACCGAGGTGGAGGGCTTGAAGAAGGCGAACGGGACGTCGGGCACCTCGCTGCCCAGTTCCCTGGCGTGCTCGGCGTAGTTGCGGCCGAAGGCCACGACCTTGTTGGGGAGCACCGGCGGGAGCAGCCGGACCTTGCTGAGGGGCACCTTGGTGCCGGACAGCTCGTGGTCGGCGAAGGGGATGCCCTTGATGATGTCGAGGACGAGCTCGTCCTGCTTGTCGCCCTCGACCGCGCCGAAGGCTACGTTCCCGTCGATGGAGAACCTGGCGATGCGCACGGGATTCTGGCGCCTCTCACTGAGAACCGGCGTACTGACGTCCCAGGTTAACCGGTCCGCGCGTCCGGCGTTCGGCCGGTGGCGCGGGCGCCGGTTATACGGCGCGGAAACGTGGGCGGATTAATTCGGGATTTCCTAGGGTCACGGGCGGCTGCCCGGCGGGGCGGTGACCCGGTGGGGGCACGGGCCGCCCG
>NZ_MUNH01000241.1:0-8000 GCF_002154615.1 Streptomyces recifensis | reverse complement strand
AACAACCAAACCCCAGGTCACCTAAACCGTGACCTGGGGTTTGTTGTTTCGGGTGACCTGTCGGTGACGGCGTGCCCGGGTCTGGTTCTCGTGAACTTGGCTGTGGCGTAGGCGCGTTGCAGTTCACGGAGCAGTGCGGCCATGATGTCTCGCATGACTGAGCACGGGGGTGCGGCGGACCAGTCGCGGAACATACCGAGGTCACGCCTCGACGACCACGCGGTGATGAGCGGCCCGGTGCCGTCGGCGTCGTACGGCAGGGGCGAGTAGCCGTGGGACTCCTGGACGACCTCAAGGACAAGGCCAACGCCGGTCTGGGCAAGCTCGAGGACGGCGTCGACGCCGGGAAGAAACTCGTCGGCGAGGGCGTCGACTGGACCACGGACAAGATCGGTGACGGCCTCGATCACGTCGGCGCGCACGGCGCCGCCGACGCCGTCGAGGACTGGGGAGACGACGTCGCCTCCGACCTCGGCGCCACCCCCGGTGAGCAGCAGCTCGACCAGACCGAGGAAGCCGACGAGCTCGTCCACGGCAGCCCGGACAAGATCCACGAGGCGGCGAAGCACCTCAAGGACTTCCACACCGCGTTCGACCACGTCAGCTCCGGCATGCGCAAGGTCGACTCCTCCGGCTGGGTCGGCGAGGGCGGCGACGCGTTCCGCGAGAAGTTCGGCGTGCACCCCACGAAGTGGGCCCACGCCGCCGACGCCTGCGAGAAGGCGAGCGGCGCCCTCGACGCCTACGCCGACACGGTCACCTGGGCGCAGGGCAAGGCCAAGGAGGCCGTCGAGCTCTACAAGAAGGGCAAGAAGTCCTCGGCCGATGCGGCCGACGCGTACAACAAGAAGGTCGACGCCTACAACGCGAAGATCAAGGCTGACGAGGACCCCGGCCCCCGGCCCGAGCCGTTCCACGACCCCGGCAAGGCCGACATCAAGAAGGCGTACGACCTGCTCGCCGAGGCCCGCAAGCAGCGCAACACCGCCGCCGCCGACGCCCAGGGCAAGGTGAAGGCGGCCCTCGCCCACGCCCCGGCCGAACCCCCGCCGCTCGACCGCCTCGGCAACGACATCGTCGACGGCTACCAGGCGTACGACACCGAACTCACCCACGTGGTCGGCGGTGCGCTCAAGGGCACCGCGGGCCTGGTGAACTTCGCCCGCGGCCTCAACCCCACCGACCCCTACAACCTCACCCACCCCGCCGCCTACGCGCAGAACGTCTCCATGACGCTCTCCGGCCTCGTCTCCACCGCCGCCCACCCGGAACGCGTCGTCACCGCTGCCGTCGACGGCTTCAAGAAGGACCCCTCCGAGTTCGTCGGCCGCCTCATCCCCGAGCTGATCGGGACGAAGGGCGCCGGTCTCGCCCGCAGCGGGGTCCGGCTGGGGGTGCGGAGCACCGAGCGGGCGGCGATCCGCGAGGGCGAGAACGTCGCGCGCAAGGCGGCCACGAAGGAGCCGCACCCGGAGCACCCGCGCGAGAAGGTCGAAAACGACCCCAGCGACCCGGTCGACCTGGTCACCGGCACGATGTACCTGCCGCAGACCGACGTCACGCTGCCCGGCACGCTCCCGCTGGTCTTCACCCGCCGCCTGGAATCGGGCTCGCGGCTCGGCCACTGGTTCGGCCCTTCCTGGACCTCGACCCTCGACCAGCGCCTGGAGATCGACGCCGAGGGCGTCATCTTCGTCACCGAGGACGGCCTGCTCCTCACTTACCCGCACCCCGCGCCCGGCGTCCCGACCCTCCCGACCGTCGGCAGCCGCCGCTGGCCGCTGGACCGCGTCGACGAGGGCTACACGGTCACGGACCCGCACACGGGCCGCACCTGGCACTTCACCGACCAGGGCGCCGACCGGTCCCTCCTGGCGCAGATCGACGACCGCAACGGCAACTGGATCACCTTCGAGCACACCCCCGAAGGCACCCCCCTCGCCGTCACCTCCTCCGGTGGCCACCGCCTCACCCTCACCGTCGAGGCCGACCGCGTCACCACCCTGTCCCTGGCCGGAGCCGCCCCCGACGGCACCGACCAGGAGATCAAGCGCTACGCCTATTCCGAGAACGGCGACCTGACCCGGGTCGTCAACTCCTCGGGCCTGCCGCTGACGTTCACGTACGACGACCGCGGTCGCGTCACCTCCTGGACCGACACCAACGACCGCTCGTACACCTACGCGTACGACGACCAAGACCGGTGCTTCGCCGAGGGCGGCGAAGCGGGCCACATGACGCTCCGCCTCACGTACGGCGAACGGGACCCGGCGACCGGCCACCGCGTCACGACGGCGACGACGGGCGAGGGCCATACCCGCGGCTATCTGATCGACGCCGCGAACCAGGTGATTGCCGAGACGGACCCGCTGGGGCATGTCACCCGGTTCACTCGGGACCGGTTCGGACGGGTGCTGACACGTACCGATCCGCTGGGGCACACCACCGCGTGCGGGTACGACGACACGGGCAACGTCGTCTCCGTGACCCGCGCCGACGGCCGCGAAGTGACGGCGGAGTACGGCGACTTCGACCGCCTCACCCGTATCCGCGGCACGGACGGCAACACCACGCGCCACACCTACGACGACCGCGGCAACCGCCTCAGCAGCACCACCCCCACCGGCCACACGACGCACTTCACCCACGACGCGGCGGGCCGCCTCACCTCGGTCACCGATCCGCTCGGCCAGGTGACCACGGTCCGATGCGACCGCGCGGGCCTCCCGGTCGAGATCACCGACCCGCTCGGCGCCGTCACCCGCTACGCACGCGACGCGTTCGGCCGCCCGGTCGCCATGACCGACCCCACCGGCCTCACCACCCGCCTCGAATGGACCGTCGAGGGCCGACTCGCCCGCCGCACCGCACCCGACGGCAGCAGCGAGACCTGGACCTATGACGGCGAAGGCAACTGCACCACGCACACCGACCCCGTCGGCGGCACCACCCGCTTCGAGTACACCCACTTCGACCTCCTCGCCGCCCGCACCACCCCCGACGGCGTCCGGCACGAGTTCACCCACGACACCGAACTCCGCCTCACCCGCGTCACCAACCCGCAGGGCCTCACCTGGGACTACGCCTACGACCCGGCCGGACACCTCAGGTCCGAGACCGACTTCGACGGCCGCACCCTCGCGTACGTCTTCGACCCCGCGGGCCATCTCGTCTCCCGGACGAACGCACTCGACGAGACGACGACGTACGAGCGCGACGCGCTGGGCCGCACCCTCCGCAAGGACGCGGCAGGCCGCGTGAGCACCTTCGCGTACGACCTTTCGGACCAGCTCGCCGAAGCGGTCGGCCCCGACGGCACCCGCCTGACCGTCCTCCGCGACCAGTACGGCCGCGTCCGCACGGAGACGGTCGACGGCCGCACCCTCAGGTACGACCACGACGAACTGGGCCGCCGCACCGGCCGCACCACCCCCACCGGCGCGCGCACCACCTGGTCGTACGACGCCGCGGGCCGCCGCACGGACCTGGTCGTCTCCGGCCGCCCCGTCGACATCGCCTACGACGACGCGGGCCGCGAACTCACGCGCGAGGTAGGCGACTTCCTCGCCCTCACCAATACCTACGATCCGATGGGCCGCCTGGCCACCCAGACAGCGACCACGGACGGCGAGATCCTCCAACGCCGGGCCTACAGCTACCGAGCCGACGGCAACCTCACCGCCCTCGACGAACACCTCGACGGTCCCCGCACCTTCACCCTCGACCCGGCAGGCCGCGTCACCGCCGTCCACGCCACGAACTGGTCCGAGTCGTACGCCTACGACGCGGCAGGCAACCAGACAGCAGCCTCCTGGCCGGCCACCCACCCCGGCCACGAAGCCACCGGCGACCGCGCCTACACCGGCACTCGCATCACCCGCGCAGGCCACGTCCGCTACGAACACGACGCCCTCGGCCGCGTCACCCTCCGCCAGAAGACCCGCCTCTCCCACAAGCCCGACACCTGGCGCTACGCCTGGGACGCGGAAGACCGCCTCGCCCAGGTCACCACCCCCGACGGCACCGTGTGGCGCTACACCTACGACGCCCTCGGCCGCCGTACCTCAAAACAACGTCTGTCGGCAGACGGCACGACGGTGACGGAACAGGTCATCTTCACCTGGGACGGCACCACCCTCTGCGAACAGACCACCTCGGCACCCGATGTCCCGAACCCGGTCACCCTCACCTGGGACCACTGCGGCCTGCAACCGATCGCCCAGACCGAACGCATCACCGCCGCCGACGCCCCCCAGACGGAGATCGACTCCCGCTTCTTCGCGATCGTCACCGACCTTGTCGGCACTCCACGCGAACTCGTGGCAGAGGACGGCGAGATCGCCTGGCACACCCGCACCACGATCTGGGGCAGCACTACCTGGAACACCACGGCCACCACCTACACCCCACTCCGCTTCCCAGGCCAGTACTACGACCCCGAAACCGGCCTCCACTACAACTACTTCCGCCACTACGGCCCGGAGAGCGGGCGTTATACGACCCCCGATCCATTGGGCCTGGCCCCTGCACTCAACCCCGTCACCTACGTGGTCAATCCGACCACATGGTCCGACTCGCTCGGCCTCGCACCCGACTATCAGTCGATCTACAAGGCCCCCCAGCGGGGGCAAGGTGACATTCAAGAATCCCTGGGATATCGGGCCGAAGACTTCCCGGGTGGACCCCATGACCCCTACATGGATGGAAAGGCATATTTCGCCAAGGAGCGTGAACTCGCAGATAAATATGCCCAGCATTATGGTGAAGGTGTCATAGAGATCAAGATTCCGCGGGAAGAGTATGATCTTCGCTTCGGGCAGTATGAGCGCCCTTACGAGGGCGGGCCCCTGACCGAGATCGAGATCCCGAACACTTCCGTGGAGGATCTGAACCACTACCCCAGAGTGAGGCACAGGTAGCCATGGAGGACGAATGGGAAGATGCGAAGCTCCGGCATCCGGTCGGCAGTAAGACCCACGGGGTGGTCCGCATGCGACGACCGTTCGGAGTGTTCATCGAGCTGGACGGCTCTCCCGAAGTGATCGGATTCCTGGACATTGCCTCGTACAACCCCGATCCACCGGTGCTCGACCTGCCTGAGGTCGGAGCAAGCGTCTCGGCCGAAGTGGCGTTCCACGACGAACAAAAGAGGCAGATCAGAGTTCGGGTAGGCGAACCGTTCTGGAATAATTCGTGACCGTTTCGAGGCTCGCGAAGAGGTGTACGAACACCCAGTGGGAATTTGGCGGACACCCGGGACGGCCAGGTCCTCAATGACCGCTGAGCTCTCCCCCCGAAACAGCGCGGTTCTCGCCCCGCTGTACGGCCCGGCCCGCCTGGATCTGAGCTCCGTCAGACTCCGGTCCGTGCACCTCGACTGGCACGGCCCCACCGTGACGCTGCGGCTGGACCTGCCCGCTCCGCCCTTGCCGCTGCCGGAGGGATGGGCAGCCGCGGGCGTCGACACGGTGCAGGGGCAGTTGCAGTTCCTCGCCGTGGAGGATCTGGAAATGGACGCCTGGGAGCCCGGACCGCTCGTGGCTGTCGAACTGGCGGTGCTCAGCGAGAGCAGGCACCGGATGCGCGTCGCGGTGTCGCGCGACGATGAGCCCGAATTCCTCCGCTTCACCGGCAGTACCGATGTGCTCGTCGGCCACATCAGCGGATTCCGGGCCGGTCCGGAATCCGCTGACAGCGGGGCTCACCAATTCCTCAGCAGACTTGACGCCAGGCTCCACACCACAGTTCCCGACCCGAGTGAGAAGACCTTCTATGAAAGCCTCTGAGGGTGCTGCTGAAAGCAGCCCGGAACTCCCGGAACTGTGCGCGCACGACGTCCTGAGCAACAGCGACCTCTTCTACGTCCACTTCGACGAACGAGGCCGTTCCGCCACCCTCGGATTCTCCCGCGTGCACGGCACCGAGGGCTTCGAGTTCTTTCTCCGCTTCAATGACGTACGGGATGTGCGCGTGCGGGGCTGGGGCGCCCCGGCACAGAAGGACGTCCACGTCGAAAGAGCGCCCGACGGCACGGTCCAGCTGTCCGCCTCCTCCGACGGATCGTCGCTGCGGTTCCGTGCCGCCGATGTCGCCCTGTCGAGAACACGCGATTTCCTCGCGGCGTCGAGCAGTTGAGCACCGCCCCCGTCGACGGACTGCTACCGACGCGGTGATGCCCCACCATGAGAGGCCGGGCCTTCGTTATCTCATCTGACAGTTCGGACGCGCTCAACTGGCCTCGTATCTCGAAGGGGCCGGCGGGCCTGCCCAAGCTCGGCGACGAACGGTTCGGGAAGCTGGAGGCGGCGCTGGCGGTGGTGGCGGCGCATATTGGAGAAACCCCAGGTCGGACGGCCTGGGGTTTTCTGTTGTCCGGGCGGTGCCGGGCTCAGCCCTCCAGGGTGATCGAGAGGATCGCGCCGATGAAGCCGCCGGTGGCGAGTTGGGTGCTGTGCCAGGTGTCGCCGGTGTCGGGGCGGGTGCCGTACATCTTGAAGTAGAACAACGGGTCGCCGCTGGAGGCGGTGGCGTTGCCCACGCCGGGGTCGCGGCGGGCGTAGTTCTCCATGGTGACGTAGTCGTTGCCGCTGGTCGCCACGGTGGCTCCGAAGTGGTACTCGAAGGTGTTGTCGCGGTCGCGGGACTCCTCCTGGGCCGCGTCGCCGTAGCCGACCGTCACCAGCGCGGAACCGGGTGGCGGGGGCGGCAGGAACTCGTTGAGGCCCAGTGTGCGCAGGGCGGCGTCGAGTTCCGGCGAGTTCGCCGCCTTCAGGTCCTGGAAGGTGCGGCTCATCGACTGGGAGTAGGACAGATACGCGTCCTTGTCCCCGGCGACGCCCTTCTGGAACGCCTCCTTGACCCCGTCCAGGTGCGTGCTGCCGCTGCCGTCGACGAGGTCGAGGACCCTGGCCAGGAAGTTCTCCCAGGCGCCGATGCCCTGCGAGGAGAGGCCCTTCTTGCCGGTGACGAACTCCGCCATCTCGTTGCAGCGTTGCGGGGTGAGGACGGACAGGCCGGTCGCCTTCTTCGTCATGCCCAGCGCCCCCGCCGCGCCGGTCCGCTTTGTCTCCACCACCGGCTTGACCTGGTAGAGCCGCAGCTCACCGGACTCGCCCGTCACCTTCAGGAAGCGGGAACCCTGGCGCAGCCGTACCCGGCCGGCGAGCGCCTCGTTCGCGGCGCGGATGTGGGCCTCGGTGGCGAAGAAGACCTTCGACTCGCCGGGCCCCTGCTCGATCGCGAGGTCCAAGCTGTCCGAGAGGCGCAGCGGGGCGCTTCCGTTGAAGCTGATGTTGGCCGTACGCGTCTGCGCGTCCGAGAAGTAACTACCGCTCGCCTCCTGCTGGCTGGGGAAGAAGTGGTCGTCGCTCTCGGCGCTCTTGTTGGAGCCGATGGACGAACGGCGGTGCTTGGAGGGGTAGTTGTCATCACCAGGTGAGATCTCGACGTAGCGCTGGACGGGCGCCCGTCCGCCCTCGGGGGTCGGGCCGGCCGGCGGTGTGTGGCTGTGGCCGCCACCGGCCATGACCCGGTGGGCGTTGGCCTCCGCCTCCCGTTCGAACCGGTCGGAGGGGTCGCTGAGGCGCAGGCCCTGGCCGGTGTCCGTCCCGGCGACCGTGCCCGATCGCTGCTGGACGACATGGGTCAGCTCGTGGGCCAGCGTGTGCTTGTCCGCGCCGTTCTCACCGATGACGATGTGCCGCCCGGAGGTGTACGCGCGGGCGCCGATCTCCGCCGCCGAGCGCTGCGCCGCCGGGTCCTTGTGCACCCGTACGTCGCCGAAGTCGGCACCGCCGAACCGGCCCTCCATCTCGGCGCGGACACCGGGCTCCAGCGGCCGTCCGGCGGAACGCAGCACGTCGTGGACGCTGGACCGCCGCTGGAGGGAGGGGGCGTCGGCCTCCTCGTCGCGCCGCGAGAGCATGCGGGCCACCGTCGCGTTGCCCACGCTGCGTTGCAGTGCGCGCAGCGAGGGCGGGGCCTGCGCCGGGACGGCGGGG
>NZ_MUNH01000240.1:0-8590 GCF_002154615.1 Streptomyces recifensis | reverse complement strand
GGATAGGTGAGGAGGGGCTGGATGATCCGCCAGCACTCCTCGACCGCGCGCTGCGGTGCGAAGTACTTGTCGTCGCCGGTCAGGGCCGCGTACAGGAGGCGCTCGTACGGGGCGAGGGGCTTGCCGAGTTCGCGGGCGAAGATGGTGTCCAGGGGGACCGGGCGCCAGGCCGACTCCTCGTCCAGTGCGGAGAGCTGGAGGCGCATCCCGGCCTCGGGGTCGATGCGCAGCACGATCTGGTTGCCGGCGACCTGGCCGGGGTCGGGAAGGAAGCCGAGCCGGGGAGGCTCGCGCAGGATCAGCCGTACCTCGGTCACCCGTACCGGGAGCCGCTTGCCCGCGCGGATGAAGACCGGCACACCGTCCCACCGCCAGTTGTTGATCTCCAGCCGGAGCGCCGCGTACGTCTCCACGGTCGAGTCCGGTGCCACGCCCGGCAGTTGCTGGTAGCCGACGTACTGGCCGCGCACGTAGGCGTGCACGTCCGCCTCCGGCATGGCGCGCAGCACCTCGATCCGCTTGTCCCACAGATCGGTCGCGCTCGGCCCGACCGGCGGGTCCATCGCCACCAGGGCCAGCACCAGCAGCAGGTGATTCTGGATCACATCGCGCAGCGCCCCCACCTGTTCGTAGAAGCCGGCGCGACCCTCGACGCCGAACTCCTCGGCCATCGTGATCTGGATGGCCACCACGCTGCCCCGGTGCCACAGCTCGGCCAGCGCGGAGTTGGCGAACCGCAGATACTCCAGCTCGATGACGGGTTCCTTGCCCAGGAAGTGGTCGACCCGGAGGATCTGGTTCTCGTCCAGCACCGCCGTCAGCTTGCGGTCCAGGGCGCGGGCCGATGCCAGGTCGTGTCCGAACGGTTTCTCCAGCGCCACCCGCGCCTGCCCCAGCAGCCGGGCGGAGGCGAGCTGGTCCACGATCGGCGCGAACAGCGCGGGCGGGGTCTCCAGATAGAACAGCGGACGCCTGCGGCGCCCCAGCTCCTGGGCGAGCCGCCCATAGGTCTCGGACACGGTGAGGTCTCCGGCCACATAGGCCATCCGGCCCGTCAGCCGCTCCAACACCGTCCGGTCGACGGACTCCTCCGCCTCCTGCACCGCCGTACGGACCAGGTCGGCCAGCTCCTCGTGGCTCAGCTCGCGGCGGCCGACACCGACCACCGGGCAGGCGAGCAGCCCCCGGCCCTCCAGCTTGTACAGCGCGGGAAACGTCATCTTCCGCGCGAGATCCCCGGTCACCCCGAAGATCACCAGAGTGTCGGCTTCCCAGGTTCCGGCCATCGGCGGATGCTCCTCGTCCCGGCGGCGGGCGCGCGCGACGGCGCCCCCTTTCTCGGTCTCTCGTATCGTCCGTGCCCCGGACCCGGCGCGCGACTCGGGGCGCGCGCCCGGCGACTGTGCTCGTGCGGCATACCCGCATGTATGGTGTCCGGACCGCGGGGCAGGAGATCATCCGTCCCCGTACCGAACGTGTCCGACCACGCCAGAAGGAGGCCCGCATGTCCTCGAAGCGACGCCGGAAGAAGAAGGCCCGCCGGAAGAACGGCGCCAACCACGGCAAGCGGCCCCAGTCCTGAGCGACGGCCGTACCGGGCCCGGTCACCCCACCACGGGGCGACCGGGCCCGTCCCGTTTCCAGACTCCTCGGATGCGGCCGCGGTCCCGGCCCGGCCCGACCCGGCCCGAGGGGCATCCGAATCCCCCGTACGGGCGGCAGCGCTGGCCGGTGCCCGGTGGGCGGCCGAGAGTGGAGCGCGCACCGTGCCGCCGGGTGAGATCACGGAAGGGGGTTACTGTCCGGATATGAGCGAAGAGGGTGAACCCGGAATGGAACGAGGGCCGAACGCGGGCAGCGGCCCCTACCTGGACCACCGTGTGGGCTCCGCGGGTGGTCCCGGCGCGGGCGGCTCGACCTTCACCGTCCTCGTGGCCGCCGCCGCCAACTTCGGCGTCGCGCTGGCCAAGGCCGTCGCCGGTGTGCTCAGCGGCTCCAGCGCCATGCTCGCCGAGGCCGGGCACTCGGTCGCCGACACCATGACCGAGGGCCTGCTCTTCGTCGCCCTCAAGCGCAGCAAGAAACCCGCCGACGAGGACCACCCCCTCGGTTACGGCCCGGAGCGGTACATCTGGGCGCTGCTCGCCTCCGTCGCCACCTTCGTCGGCGGCGGCGTCTTCGCCGTGTACGACGGCATCCACGCCCTCACCCACGGCGAGAAGCCCGGCGACCCGGTGATCTCCTACATCGTGCTCGCCGTCGCCTTCTTGCTGGAGGGGCTCTCCCTGCGCACCGGCTGGCGGCAGGCCACCGGCCGCGCCGAGCACTTCCGGGTGCCGATCCTGCGCTACCTCCAGCACACCCCCGACACCGCCGTGAAGGCCGTCGTCATGGAGGACTCCGCGGCGCTCATCGGCCTGGTGCTCGCCGCCCTCGGTCTGCTCGGCGGCCAGCTCACCGGCTCCGGGATCTTCGACGGCATCGCTTCCATCCTCATCGGAGTGCTGCTCATCGTGGTGGCCTACATCCTCGGCCGCGCCAACACCGAACTCCTCGTCGGCCGCGCCCTGCCCAAGCCGATGCGGGAGGCCGTACGCCGGGAACTGCTCTCCGTGGAGGCCGTCCAGGACGTGATGGAGCTGACCACGCTGGTGCAGGGGCCGGGGGAGATCCTCATCGCCGCCAAGGTCGACTTCCGCGACGTCTCCACCTCCGCCCAGATCGAGTGGGCCTGCGAGGAGGCGGAGACCCGGCTGCGCACCCTCATCCCGGCGGTGAATCGCGTCTACCTGGACCCGACGCCCCCGCGCACGACTCCGCCGGCCCCTCCGGAGTAGCGGGCGGTCAGCCCGGCTGGGGCACCATCCGGTGCAGGCCCCGGCGGTCGTAGTAGCGGGTCGCCGCGAAGCCGAACGCCAGGGCCACCACGAAGCCGATCGCGATCATCATCCAGCCGCGCCCCAGCCCGGCGTCGGCGCGGGCGTCGAAGTAGAGGATCGCCCGTACCCCGGCGGCCAGTTGGCGCATCGGCTCGAAGGCGCCGAGGAACCGGTAGAAGCCCGGCACCGCCTCCAGCGGCACGGTGGCGCCCGAGGACGGCAGCGCGAACGCGATGAAGACGAACATCGACACGAGCTGGCCCAGACTGCCGAACGCCGCGTTGATCGCCTGCACCCCGAGTCCGACCGTCAGCGTCGCGCAGTACGAGAACACCCACAGCAGACCGGCGTGCGGGGCGTCCATGCCCAGCAGGCCGATCGTCGCCAGCATGATCAGTGAGGTGGTGAGCAGCGAGAGGCCGGCCGTCATCACCATCTTCAGCATCAGCGTCTGGGTCCGGTTGATGTGCACCGTCGGACGCCGCGAGTGCCAGGGGCCGATCTCCGTGTCGGCGTAGCCGAGGCCGCTGTCGACGCCGTTGTGGATGATGTTGCCGCCGATGAACCCGGCCAGCACCAGCAGCAGCGCGTAGTAGAAGGCGCTCAGCCCCAGCCCGCTGTGGGCGCCGATGGGATGGCCCACCCGGGTCCGCACCTCCACCGGGTCGGCGATCAGCACACGGGTCGCCGCGCTCGCCCGCTTCACCTCGGGGGACGCCGACAACTGCTTGCCCACCGAGACCGACACCTGGTGCGCCGCGCTCTGCGTGATCCGCCCCGCCAGCGAGGAGGCCAGGCTGCCCACGCCGGGATTGGTCAGCACGGTCAGCTCCGGGCGGGACTTGGCGTCCGGGGTGGCCAGCGCGCCCACGGTCGCCGTGAAGTCCGCCGGGATCACCAGGGCGCCGTACACCCGGCCCGACGCCAGCTCGTCCTGCGCCTTGGCCCGTGACATCGGGCGCCAGCGGACCCGGTCGTCGGAGGAGCCGGAGGAGAGGACGGAACGGGCGGCCCGCGTGCCCACGTTGGCCTTCTGGCCCGGCAGCGGCTTGCCCTCGTCCAGGTTCACCAGCGCCACCGGCATCCGGTGCAGGCTGCCCTCCGGGGTGAGGATGCCGCCCATGTACAGCAGCGACAGCACCAGCGCGACCAGCGAGCTGAGCACCGCGGGCATCAGCCACAGCTTCCACCGCCCCAGCAGCCGCGCCGCGCTCACCAGCGGTCCGGACGCGTGCGGGGGCATCCCGGAAGCCATACCACTCCAAGAGGTGCAGTCGGCGGCAACCGCCGAACGGGCTGCGGCGAGGGGCCCGTACCAGCATGTTCCGGCCACCGGACCGCACGCCTGCGGACGCAAGCCGACCATAGATCGCGGACGCCGAAACGTCCCGCCACGACACCGGCCATCTGCTCCGGGTGACCTGACGTACCGGGCCTCGTGAGGTGACCCTCGAGCCCGGGTCCAGGGCGGCACCGTCTCCGCGGCCGCGCCCTCCCGGCGAGGGAGTCCGCGTCCCGCGCGCCCCAGACGTCCGTCAGGGGGCGCACCGTCCCGATGGTCGCTAGCGTGTGACCCAGTTCGGACCGCTCTGCCGACGGAAGGACCTCCCCATGGGCCGACGCAAGGATCTCGGACTGCTGGCCGTACGCATCGGCACCGGCGGCGTACTGGCCGCCCATGGCGCGCAGAAGCTGTTCGGCTGGTTCGGCGGCGGAGGCATCGAGGGCACGGGCAAGTTCATGGAGTCCGTGGGCTTCCGCCCCGGCAGGGCGAGCGCCCTCGCGTCCGGATCGGCCGAGCTGGGCGGCGGTGTCCTGCTCGCGCTCGGTCTCGCCACACCCGCCGCCGGTGCCGCCGTGGCCGGGGGCATGGGCGGCGCCGTCTCCGTGCACCGCCCCAACGGATTCTTCGCCACGGCGGGCGGCTACGAGTACCCGGCCTACCTCGGTTACGTCGCCACCTGCATCGGCCTGACCGGGCCCGGCCGTTACTCCCTGGACCGGCTCCTCGGGTACCGGCTCGAGCGGCCCCGGCTGGTCCTGCTCTGCTTCGCGCTGAGCGCCGCCGGCACCGCGGTGGTCGTCGCCCGCCGGGAACGGGTGCTCTCGGCCCAGCGGCGTCAGGAGGCGGCGCCGGTCACTCCGGCTCCGTGACGGGGCGCACCCATGAGCTTGATTTTCGTTACCGCCTGAAGAACGCGGCACGGAACTCGGTCACCCCTACCGCATTCCGTGCCTTTCCATCCTTTTCGGGTTGGCGGTAACCCCATTTCCGACGCCGGGGAAAGCGCGTCGAGACAGATCCGGAAAACACCGCTCGGCCCTTGTTTTCAAGGGGTGCGCGTCGCGTGGCGGGTGCCGATACCCGGACATAGTCTGGCCTGAGGCTCCATATGTGGGTATGGACGCACCCCGCGACGGCGGAAGGGTGAGAGCCTTGAGCACCTTGGACGAAGAACAGTCACGGATGATGGAGGCGGAGTCGGACCTCGAACCCCGCGTGGGCCCGATCCCCAAGGGGGAGCCGTACTTCCACCCTTACCATCACCCCGCCGCGGGATGGGGCGCCGCCAAGAGCGTGACCAAATTCCTGCTGGACGAGGGAACGCTGATCGAGGGCCCGCGGGCCATCATGAAGATGAACCACGAGAACGGTGGTTTCGACTGTCCCGGATGTGCGTGGCCGGATGACACCAAGGGTCTGAAGCTCGACATCTGTGAGAACGGAATCAAGCACGTCACATGGGAACTGACGCACAAAAGGGCTGACCGCGAGATGTTCGCGCGCCACACGGTGAGCGAAATGCACGAGTGGAGCGACTTCAAGCTGGAGGACCAGGGCCGGCTCACCGAGCCCATGGTCTACGACGCGGCCACCGACCACTACGTGCCGATCTCCTGGCACGACGCCTTCGAGCTCGTCGGACGCCACCTGCGCAACCTGGAGAACCCCGACCAGGCGTCGTACTACACCTCGGGCCGGCTCGGCAACGAGGCGACCTTCCTGTACCAGCTCATGGCGCGCGAGCTGGGCACCAACAACCTGCCCGACTGCTCCAACATGTGCCACGAGGCCAGCGGCCGCGCCATGCAGGCCGCGCTCGGCACCGGCAAGGGCACCGTCGACCTCAAGGACTGGGAAGCCACCGACGCCCTGTTCATCCTCGGCGTCAACGTCGCCTCCAACGCGCCGCGCATGCTCACCTCGCTGACCGAGGCGTTCGACCGGGGCGCGCAGATCGTGCACATCAATCCGTTCATCGAGGCGGGCGCCACCAAGGCGATCATCCCGCACGACTTCCTGGACATGGCCACCTTCCACGCCACCCGGACCAGCACCCTCGACCTCCAGGTGCGGATCGGCGGCGACATGGCGCTGCTGCGCGGCATGGCCAAGGCGGTGCTGGAGCAGGCCAGGACCGACCCCAAGGCCATCGACAGCCAGTTCATCAACCGGCACACCGCCGGCTTCGCGGAGTACCGGGCGCTGTGCGAGGCCACGCCCTGGGAGGAACTGGAGCGCCAGTCCGGGCTCACCCGCGCGGACATCCTCAAGGCGGCCCGGATCTACACCGACGCCGACCGCTCCATCATCAGCTGGTGCCTCGGCGTCACCCAGCACGAGCACGGCGTCGACACCGTCCGCGAGATCATCAACCTGCTGCTCCTGCGCGGCAACCTGGGCCGTGAGGGCGCCGGTCCCTCCCCGGTGCGCGGGCACAGCAACGTCCAGGGCAACCGCACCTGCGGCATCGACCACCGCCCCGAGCCGGAGTTCCTGGACCGGCTGGCCGAGGTCTGCGGGATCAACCCGCCGCGCGACCACGGCCTCGACACCATCGGCACGCTCCAGGCGATGAACCGGGGCGACGTCAAAGTGTTCATCGGCATGGGCGGCAACTTCGCCCTCGCGGTGCCCGACTCGCCGTTCAGCTACGAGGCGCTGCGCAACTGCGACCTGACGGTCCAGGTCAGCACCAAGCTGAACCGCAGCCATGTCGTCCACGGCAAGGAGGCGCTGATCCTGCCGTGCCTCGCCCGCACGGACAAGGACCACCAGCGGGGCGGCGTGCAGAGCACCTCGGTCGAGGACTCGATGTCGATGGTGCACCTGTCGGTCGGCATGAAGCGGCCCGCCTCCAGGCGCCTGCTCTCCGAGCCCGCGATCATCGCCGGCATGGCGCGCGCGGCGCTGCCCGCGAGCCCCACACCGTGGGAGTGGTACATCGAGGACTACGACCGCATCCGGGACACCATGTCCGAAGTCCTTGACGGCTTCGAGGACTTCAACCGCCGGGTCCGGCTTCCGCTGGGCTTCCGCATCAAGCAGCCCGCCCGTGAGCTGGTCTTCCTCACCGAGTCCGGCAAGGCGGAGTTCTCCAGCGCCAAGCTGGCCGACGTGGTGCCCGCGCCGGGCATGCTGGCGCTCGGCACCATGCGCTCGCACGACCAGTGGAACACCACGATCTACTCCGACAACGACCGCTACCGCGGCATCAAGAACCTGCGCGAACTCGTCTTCATGAACGAGGACGACATGCGCGAGCGCGGGATCTCGGAGTTCGACCCGGTGAACATCGTCGCCACGGCGAAGGACGGCAGCCACCGCCACCTCGACGGCTACCTCGCCATCCCCTACGACATGCCGCGCGGCTGTGCGGCCGGGTACATGCCCGAGATGAACGTGCTGATCGCGCTGTGCGACTACAGCACCCAGAGCGACCAGCCCCTCATGAAGCACGTCAAGGTGCACATCACCCCGGCGACCTGACCGGATCCCGGCACCGGGCGGGGAGGACTCGGCACACCCCTCGGTAGGGCAGACTCGGTCCCATGACATCCACGACGCGGTCGCGGGCCACGGCCGTGGTCGTCGGCGGCGGGCCCAACGGGCTCGCCGCGGGCGCGCTGCTCGCCAAGGCGGGGCTCGACGTCACGCTGCTGGAGGCCGCCGACGAGGTCGGGGGCGGCACCCGCAGCTACGACGGTCTGCTGCCCGGCCTGCTGCACGACCACTGTTCCGCCATCCACCCCATGGCCGTGGGCTCACCGGCCCTGCGTGAACTGGAGCTGGAGCGGCACGGACTGCGCTGGCTCCTGCCCGAGGTCGACTGCGTCCATCCCCTCGACGACGGCACGGCGGGGGTACTGATGCGCTCCGTCGCGGAGACCGCCCGCCTCCTCGGTCCCGACGAAGACCGCTACCGGGCGCTGATCGAGCCCTCGGTACGGCACTGGGACACGCTCGCCGGCGAGGTGATGGGCCCGCTGCTGCGCGTCCCCTCCCACCCGCTGCTGCTCGCCCGCTTCGGCCTGCCGACCACTCTGCCCGCCGTCGCACTCGCCCGTCTCTTCCGTACCCCGCAGACCCGCGCTCTCTGGGCCGGGATCGCCGCACACGCCTTCCGCCCGCTGGGCCGCCCGCTCACCTCGGCCATCGGCCTCGGCATCCTGGTCTCCGGGCACGCCGCCGGCTGGGCCGTGGCCGAAGGGGGCTCCCAGTCCATCGCCCGCGCGCTGGAGAAGGCGCTGCGCGAGTACGGGGGGCGCGTCGAGACGAACGTCCGCATCACGGACCACCGCCAGATCCCGGCCGCCGACGTGACGCTCCTCGACCTCGACCCCGGCCAGGCCGCGGCCATCTACGGCGACCGCCTGCCCGCCCGGACCCGGTCCGCCTACCGGCGGTTCCGCCGGGGCCCCGGCGCCTT
>NZ_MUNH01000239.1:0-17995 GCF_002154615.1 Streptomyces recifensis | reverse complement strand
CCGCCGCGGCGGGGGTTGTCGTGAGGAAGCTCACGCAGGCGGCCAACAGGACGAACAGGGCCGACGCGAGCGACACCACTCGTCGTGGGCCCGCCACCACGGTCCCGATTCTTCGCTTCCCCGTTCCCACCACGGCCCCCTCGCGCCTGCCGGAGCGGACGCGCGGACGTGGCAGGAAGCCTCCGTCGCACGGGAGGTCCCGGCAGCCGGAAGCTGGTCGCACCACGCCGCAGTCCACGACGGCGTCTGTTGCTGAAGAACACGCTCCAGGCATTCCGGCTCGCCCGGTGGTGCCGGGCCTACGGTTGCGGGTCAGCGCCGGAATTCGACCGGCTTCCCCTGGAACTCATTGCGTATCAGCCGGATTTGAACACGCTTCACAGCAACCGTCAAGGCTGCCTACAGGCCGGCCTGCGTGAGCGGTGGCGGCCCGGATGCGGGTCGGGTACCGTCCCGGTCTGCCGAGTGGGGGAACCCGGTGGGAGTCCGGGGCTGACGCGCAGCGGTGTGGGACGGCGGGGGCCGGCCCGAGCCCGAATGCCCAAGCGGTGAAGCACTGTTGGAAGCCGGTCCACGCGTTCCGGACGGCGGCCACGCCCGCTGCTCCGCAGAGGCCGCTTCCGGCCCGGCACCGGGTCCGGCCGGCGTCCTCCATCCAAGGAGCAGGCCATGCCCCGTTCACTGTCCCACCGCCGTACCGCCCTCACCGCGGCCGCCGCACTCGGCGCCTTCGCGCTCACTACACTGCCCGCGGCGGCGACCTCCACGCCGGCGCAGATCGCCACGTCGAAGACCAACGGCGTCGCCTACCTCAAGTCCCTTCAGGCGGCGGACGGTTCGTACGCCGGCTCCGGACTGTCCAACGAGTGGGCATTCAGCGCGCTCGCCTCGGCCGGGACCGCCGCGGTGGACGTGACGCCCGGCGGTGACACGAGCAAGAACGCGAGAACCGTCTACCGCAACCTGCTGTCCACCTCGGGCTGGCCGTCGTCGTCTCCCGTCGTCACCGACTACGAGCGTGCCACGCTGAACGCCTACGCCGCCGGCATCGACCCGGCACGGGTCTCCGCCTCCCGCAATTTGATCGCCGACATCTACGGCTACTGGCAGACCGCCGAACCCGGCTACATTGGCCCGTCCGCCAACTTCAACGGCACCGTCTTCGCGGCCCTCGCCCTGAACGGCGCGAAGACGCAGTCCGGGCAGGCCCGCATCCCGCAGGCGCTGCGCGACGCCGTGATCACCCGTCTGCGGGCCAACCAGCACAACGACGGCGGCTGGAACTACAGCAAGGCCGAGGGCAACCCCAGCCAGCTCTCCGCCGCGAGCGACGTCGACATGACCGGAGCGGCGATGGCCGCGCTGTGCGTGTCGGGCGTGCCGAACACCGACACCGACATCGTGCAGGCCAAGGCGTTCCTGAAGAGCAAGCTCGTGCCGAACAGCGGCGCGTTCAACGCCATGTTCGGCGTCAACACCGACTCCAACGGCTGGGCGGTGTCCGGCCTCAACGCCTGCGGCATCGACCCGCAGACCGGGGACTTCCGCACCTCCATGGGCAAGACACCGGTGGACTTCCTGATCGCGCAGCAGTTCAACCCGGGCGGCGGGTTCAAGTACCTCCCCTCCGACACCTCGCCGACGGCGTACTCCTCGATCGACGGTCTGCGGGCCGTGGCCGGCGGTGGCTTCACGGCCACCCCGCCAGTTCCCACCACGCCGGGTGCGCCGCAGTGGGTGAGCCAGTCCTCCCTCACCTCAGGTACGGCGACGAAGCTGGCGCTCACCGTGGACGACGGCGCGGGCAATCTGAAGGTGTGCTCCGTCGCCCTCACTCCGACCGGCTCGACGACCACGCTGGGCGCCGTCCTCGACGCGGCCACGAGCGGCGCGACGCCGTCCGGCTGCGTCACGAGTGTGACCCCGTCCTCCGGCACCGGCACCATCACGGCCGTCAACGGCAAGGCCAACAGCGGATCCAACACGTGGAAGGTCAGCATCGACGGCTCGTCGTTCACCTCCGCCACGCGGGGCGCGGTCGTCGGCGTCGGTGACACGATCGCCGTGCGCTGGGGCGCCTGACGGCAGCCCTGTCGGACGCGGCGGGACCTAGAGTCGGGGTATGCGCATCGTCTCCCTGCTGCCCGCCGCGACCGACATCGTCGCCGAGCTCGGGCTGTCGGACCAGCTGGTCGGCCGCACCCACGAGTGCGACTGGCCACCGCGCGAGGTGGCATCCGTACCCGTGGTGACCGGCGCGGACCTCGACCAGGACGCGCTGTCCAGCAGGGAGATCTCCGACGCCGTCGGCGGGTCGGCGCACTCGGGCTCGTCGCTGTACACGCTCGACACCGAGGCTCTCGCGGCCCTGCGCCCCGACGTGATCCTCACCCAGGACCTGTGCGCCGTGTGCGCCGTGTCGTACGAGAAGGTCAGCCGCACGGTGCGACTGATGGACGCCGACACCCGAGTCCTCAGCCTGGAGCCCCGCACCCTCGAGGACGTCCTGGATTGCCTGGTCACGGTGGGCGAGCTGCTCGGCGTACGGGAGCAGGCGGAGCGGAAGCGGGCGGCGCTGCTGGCCCGGCTGGACCGGGTCCGTAAGGCGGTTGCGGGACGTGCCCGACCACGGGTGGTGGCGATCGAATGGCTCGACCCGTTGTGGCCCGCCGGGCACTGGGTGCCCGAACAGATCACGGCCGCGGGCGGCGAACCTCTTCTCGCCGCGCCGGGCGAGCACACCAAGCCGATGACCTGGGAGGCGGTCCGCGCCGCACAGCCGGACGTGGTCCTGGTGCTGCCGTGCGGTTTCCCACCCGAACGCACCCTGCGGGAAGCCGCATTGCTCACCGGACTGCCGGGCTGGTCGGATCTGCCGGCCGTCCGGTCCGGCCGCGTATGGGTGCTGGACGGACCGTCCCACTTCAATCGACCGGGGCCACGGGTGGTGCGGGGGGCGGAGGTGCTCGCCCATGTCCTGCACAGCGTGCGGACCGGCGAGGAAGTCGCACCGGCCGAGGCACATCCGTTCCCCGGCCGGTGACGACAAGGAAGGATCAGAACGCCGTCCAGGTGAACGTCACCTTGTCACCGGCGTTCAGCTTGAACTGGCAGCCGCCCACCGGGGCGGAGGTGCCGTTGACCGAGATGTTCCAGTAGGCGCTGCCACCACCGCTGACGTTCTTGATGGCATCGACCGAGTAGTCGTCGAACGACGCGTACCAGGTGCCGTCCCAGGTGAAGTGCCGCTTGCGCGCCGCGTCGTCGAGAGCCGCCGTCGGCGTCGGCACGGCGGACGGGTTGGCGCCGCCGTTGGTACCGTCGCATCTGTGCGTGCCGCCCGTCGCGGTGGTGACCCCATGACCGCGGGTTCTGATCTTCCCCTTGAACAGCAGGCCGTCCGGTCCCTGCACAGTAAGTGTCACCCTGACGGGAGCGTTCGTGCTCGGCGTGCTGTCGGCGTGCGCGACCGGCGCGGAGGCGAGGGCGAGTCCGAGGACGGTTGAGGCGATCATAGTGCGACGTGCGGATGTACGGTGCAAGGCTCGAGCCTTCCTGATGAGGTGGCCCGCAGCCCATCACCGTGCGGACGGGAAGGCACCAGAGCCTGTGGTCCACGGCCGTGGTGTACGACGGCTGGACGGCACCGACCAGGGCGACCCGAACGAGGCTCTCGGCTTCGCGCTGCAGACCATGACAGTGGGAAGCAATTCAGGGCACGCGCCAGGTATCCCGACTCGCGGCCTCGCGGCCGCACACGGTTGCAGGTCAGCGCCGGACTCCCACCGGCTTCCCCCACGCACGCACCTATGCGGTTGTAATGCGCACAGCTCGCGCACCGACGCCGGTCGACGTTCTCGGGTCGTGCGCGAACTGCGCTCATCTTATGGTCAGTTGGAGATACTCAACCAGTTTTCTTGATACCGGTCTCACGAACAGCCGCAGTCGGGGAACCCCCGAGTTACGCACGATGCGGAAGGCTCAGGAGCCCACGGTGCGCCGCGGCGGCGTGAGGGTGTACAGGTCAAGGATGTCGGGCAACGGAGCTACCCCCGGACCACCGGCACGCACCCAGGTGACGATATCCTCGGTCGCGTCCGGATCGTTGACGAGCCCTAGCCAGACCGGTCGTGCGCCGGCGGCGCGTCCGGCGGCGGACGGCTGTACGACGATGACGTTGGCCTGGTCGCACACATCGAGGCAGTCGGAGATGCGCACGGGTACCTCCGCTCGCAGTCGCGCGGTCTGCGCCGCGTGATCGACTCCCGTCACCTTGGGGGTGCCGCAGCAGCAGTCGCGGCATACGACGACGCGGCAGGGCACCGGTTCGGCGCCCTGCCGAACCTCTGTCGCTGTCGTTTTCGTGGGCTTCTTGGGCATGGCGCCGCTCCCCTTTTCCGGGGAGATCCGCCCCGGGGTCGCTCGAGGAGGCGACCGCGTGAGTCTCCTGGCTCCCGGGTCGCGACACGCCCCGGCCCTTCTCACCCGCATCAGGGCGGTGGGGCTGCCAGGGCTCGCGCACCGGTCACAGTGGCGGGACCGCGCCGGATTCCCACCGGCTTCCTCGGACCGCCGTCGCCTTATGTCGCTGATCATCATCTCATCATGCGACGCTGGCCCCTCCTCTGGCCGCCACGCGGAACGGCTCCCGCGAGCGGTCCGGCCGCGGGAGCCTTCGTCGTGCGCCTGCCCCGTGAAAGGTGAGAAGACCGTCAAACGAGCGTCACACGCAGGAAGCGACCGGCCCACTCGATGGCTCAGGTGCAGCCCCACAGACCTGGGCGCCATCGGCACGGCAACCTCCTCCACCCGTTCATGGGTGCCCACCCCAGGCCAGCCTGTCGACGGCTGCCCCTCCCTGTAGGTGCCCGGACGGGCCGGTCGGCCAGGGAGGGGAAACCGGCCCGCCCGGGCGATCAGGGGCGCTGGTGTGTCACAGGCCCACGTCCCGGGAAAGCGCCGGGTGGACAGCCGGGGTCGGCGGACTGAGAACCCAGCCGAGGGGCATAAAACGGCAGGTGGGGCTGCCCGCGAAGACGAGGGACAGCCGCGGGCACCGGATGCCGCGCGCCCGACATCCGGCATTGGCGGGGGCGGTGGTGGATGTGGCCGCCACGCGCATGGGCCAAACTGTGAGCCCCGGCCCGATTCCGGCGGGCCGGGGCTCACAGTATGCGCTCGGTTACGGCTTAGTAGTCGTCGTGGTGGCGCTTGACGACACGGAAGCTCGCCACGACACCCTTGTCGATGTCGATGCCCTTGGTCCAGCCGGGCTTCACGCCGTAGCTGGAGCTGTGCGGGCCGACGGTGGCGATGGGAGCGCCGTTGTCGCAGACGGCCCCGCGGAAGACCTCGACGGCCTTGCGGCTCTCGTTGCGGACGTTCAGGGTCTTCGCACCCAGGCCGCTGACCACGGTGATGCAGTCACCGGGGTGCGTGGAGTAGGACCGCTCGTTGATCTGGATGCGGCCCTTGTAGTCGCCGCCACCGCCCTCGTTGTTGTCGTCGTCGTCGTCCCAGTCGTTGCCCTCGTTGCCCTTGCCCTCGTTGCCCTTGCTGTTGCTGTTGCTGTTGCCGCCCGGGTTGCCCTTGGCGGTCCCGCCCTGCCCGCTGCCGCCGGATGCGGCGGCGACGGCGGCGGGGGCCTCCTGGGGCGCCGCAGCAGGGGCGGCCGAGGCGTATGTGATCCCGGTCGCGGCCATGGCCGCGGCAGCCGACACGGCAGCGGTGATCACGGTGGAACGAAGCTTCATCTCACGATCTCCTGTCGCACAGAGAGGCGTCGGCCCGTCGGACCGGCTCGTGGATGAACTTACCTACAGCCGACATGACCGGCATATCGGAAGATCGGGACTCGACTCCAAACAGGGTATTTCTGAGCCACCACAATGAACTGACGATATATCAGAAAAAGCGGTTGAACAGCAGATTAACATGCTATTAGATCCTTTCAGGTGACATTTTGATACCTCCTCACTTGCGTATTTGCGGCGCGTCGTTGCGGGCCGGGTCCGTTGAGCGGTGGTATGGACGGTGTCGTGAGTGCCGCGCTGCGTGTGCAGGCGGTCGTCACCGGCGTGTGTGGTCGGCTCGGGGCCCCCAGCTGATGGGCTGCGCCATGCCTGGACGGGTCCACACACTGGCCCACAGCGACCCCGCTTGGTGCCCGAGCTGGCCGGTGGAGTGGCAGCGTGCCTTCCACCTCGTCCGGCTCCGCCTGGAGGCCGACCGACCGCTGCCGACCGAGCCCGGCGACGTCGTGCACCAGGGCGAGGATCTCGGGCGGTGGGTACGCTCGGTCCGGCTCGGCTGGGACAACCTGACAACCGTGCAACATCGGAGAAGCGGTTGCCGGCAGACGTGTCGTCAACAGCGCCGCC
Organism: Streptomyces recifensis; assembly: GCF_002154615.1. Lineage (NCBI taxonomy): Bacteria > Bacillati > Actinomycetota > Actinomycetes > Kitasatosporales > Streptomycetaceae > Streptomyces > Streptomyces recifensis. The sequence continues at coordinate 11,615 of NZ_MUNH01000239.1, read as the reverse complement.
GCGCAGTGGTGTGGATGAAAATGCGGCGGTCCCGGCCAGCATGCTGGCCGGGACCGCCGAAAGGGTGTGATCGTGAAGGGCGGTCGCCTACGCGGCGAAAGGCTCTGCAGGGCTTCAGCCGAACGATCGTCCCTGCAGGCTGTAGATGAGGCCCGGGGACACTGTCCCCTTCACCATCACGCCCTGTTCAACCACAGCGACCCGGCGGGCATTCCCGGTACGGCAGGGTCCCGCGGCCCAGCACGGCTCGTGCGCGCCGCCTCCCGTCACGCGGCAGCCTTCATCCACCAGCCGGGCGACAACCACGAGAGCCGCCCCGGACGAAGGTCAGGTGCCGCATGATGTTCGGAGCGACCCCTCGATGCGATGGGTGGGTCAGTGCGGATGGAGGATGTCCTCCAGGCCGACTCGGGCCAGGAAGTCCCGGCGGATGCGGTCTGCGACCTCGCTGACTTCTTCGCTGCCGTCGTTCGCGGGATCCACGTGGACACGGAAGGGTCGCGAGCCGTGGGCGGTGTCCACGACGTTGACCACGGCCTCCGCGACCTGGGAGGCGTCGGCATCGGCGGGGGCCAGGGCCGCCAAGCGCTGGCTGACCTGCTCCACCAGGGCCGGATAACGCTCTTCGTACGCCTTGACGGTCCCCTCGTCGGCGGGGTGTCCGCCGGTGGCGAAGTGGTTGGTTCCGGTGGTGAAGGAGCCGGGGACCACGATGGTGGTCTCGATGTTGAACCGGGCCAGCTCACCGGCGTAGCTCACGGCGAGGGAGTCCATCGCGGCCTTGGCCGCGAAGTAGGGAGCCAGGTACGGCGGGGCGCCACCACGGGTACTGGTAGAGCCAATCCACAGCAGCAGTGCCTCGCCCTGCGCACGCAGCCGTGGGAGGGCGGCTCGGTTCACTCTCTGTGTGCCGAGCACGTTCGTGTCGTAGACCGCTGCGATCTCCTGCGGGGTGAACGCCTCTGTCGGGCCGGTCACCATGTGCCCGGCGTTGTGGACCACCACGTCCAGGCGGCCCGTCTCGGCGAACACGGTGTCGATCGCGGCATCGGCGCTTTCCTGTGAGAGTACGTCGAGTTCTACGGTGCGCAGGTCGGCGTTGTTGTCCGCGGCCCACTGCGCGGCGTCGGCGACCCGGCCGGCGTTGCGGCCCCGGGTGTCGCGCATCGCGGCGTAGACGGTGTGGCCCGCCTTGGCCAGAGCACGTGCGCTGAGCGCGCCGAAGCCGGAACCGGCGCCGGTGATGAGGATGGTCTTATTCATGACTTCTCCTGAGGGGAGTGGAAGGTCGACGAGTGCCGCAGAGGACCGAGGCCTCGTCCCGAGGTAAGTGATCGTGGGCTGACGGGCCGACCGGCTCTCAGTCCGCGGAATGGGCAACAGGCGCATCCGGCCGAGCCGATGGCCGACGGACCGTCAGGCGAAGGAGATGACCGACCGACCGGAGCTGCTCCCGGCCGCCATGGCGTCCAGCGCGGCGGGCACCTCGTCGAGACGGATGGTCGTGACCTCGGGCAGGATTCCGTGGGCGGCGGAGAAGGCGAGGGTGTCACGCAGGTCGTGCGGCGAACCGGACGGCGAGGCCATCACATGCAGCCGGTTGAGCACCATCGGCTGGATGGGCAGTTGCAGGGGCTCGGCGCCGTAGCCGCAGAACACGAGCGTTCCGTCAGGGGCGAGACCGCCCAGGGTGGCGGCACCGGCCGAGGTGGAGGGGGCCGCGTTCAGGATCACGTTGGCGCCGCCCTCCCACTGTTTGAGGGCTTGCGCTGGATCGGTGTCCTGCGTCGCCACGAACAGCTCGGCCCCGAGTTCCTCGGCTGCGTCGGCGCCGCTCCGGGAGCGGCCCACCACGACGACCCGGGCGCCCATGGCGACGGCGTAGCTGACGGCGAGAGCTCCGATGCCGCCGGCTCCGACGACCGCCACCCGAGAACCAGCCCTGACGCCACCCTGCCGCAGCCCGTTGAACGCGGTGATGCCTGCACACATCAGCGGGGCCGCGGCCACCGGGTCGAGGCCGGAGGGGAGCTCGGTGACGAATCCGGCCTTCAGGATCACGTACTCGGCGTAGCCGCCGTCCGCGACGACGCCGGTGATCCGCTTGGCGGGGCACAGGATCTGCTCGCCACGCACGCAGTAGTCGCAGTGGCCGCAGGAGTCGTAGAGGAACTGACCCCCGACGGCCGTGCCGACCGCGGGTGAGACGACTCCGGGGCCGGTGGCCTCCACCACGCCGGTGATCTCGTGGCCTGGGGTAACGGGGAAGCGGGCGAAGGGGTAGTGGCCTCGCAGGAGGTTGAGATCGGAGAAGCAGACCCCGCAGGCGGTCACCCGCACGAGCACTTCCCCGAAGCCGGGCTCGGGAACGTCACGCTGGATGAGGGACAGCGGCGCGTCAACCGCTGTCGCGATGGCTGAATGCACGATGGAACCTCCAGTGACTCGGGCTCTCACGGCCGGACCGGCCGCTTCTGTCACCGATGACTCTTCACTGCGAGTCAGCCGTCGCGGAGGCGTCAAATGACCGGCGGAGCGTCCGTGTCCTGTCGGCGGCAGGCTCCGTGGGTACCGTCGGTGCGCGAACGCCCACGTTCCGCTGCCGCCGACTGCTCGGGCACCAGCCGACCCGGTGCACCGCGCGCGGCCGGAAGGAGCTGAGCTCCGGCGCGCTCGGGTGAAGGATTGGCTGGCGGCACCGTGGCGAGAGCGACACCTGGCGCTGAGGCGACTGCAAGTGCACAAGGTCGTGGTACCCATACCGGCCGGGCCAGTCACATGACCGATGCGCCGCCGCGTGGATTCACGAAGCATGAATTCAAGGGCCCTGCACCCCCTCCACCGTACGACAGCGGGACGGAGCACCTTGACGGCCCGCGTTTTCATCACCGGTTCGACCGACGGCCTCGCTCTGGCGGCCGCTCGCCTGCCCATCCAGCAGGGCACGCCGTCACCGGGCACGCCACGAACGAGCGACGGGCGAAGCAGCTGCGCTAATGGCTTCCCGAAGCGGAGGCAGTGCTCGTGGGCGACCTCTCCAGCAGAAGGCAGATCGTCGAACTGGCCGAGCAGGCCAACTGTGGCTTCTGGCGACGCGTCCCAAGGGGATGCGCGTCATTCGCCTCGCCTCACGCTCGGCCGGCCCGCCATCACCGGCGAAGGCGACTCCAGCGCGGGCTGCTCAGGGTCAGCGAAATGAATCTACCCTCCGCAGGGCGTCTTCCGCCTCCCGCAGAGTTCTCGTGACAATCTCGCGCGCCGGGAGAATATCGTGGATGAGTCCGGCGGACTGGCCAGTGAACGGCATGTCTTCGTCCCCGCGCCCCTCAATGACTGCGTTCAACAGGCGCGACGACGCCTCAGCGGAATCGACAAGTTCCGGATTGTCGCGAAGCATGTCGACGAGCGGTGTTCGCAATGATCTGGGGACTCCGAAACCGTCCGGGCGGCTGAACGGTGGCATCACCCTGTCGCTGTTCACCACCTTGACCGCGTCAGTGCCGTCCGACTCGACAATTCTTTGCTTCCACGAATGAGAGACGTTCATTTCGTGGGAGGCAAGGAATCGAGTACCCATGACGACGCCCTGTGCGCCCAGGGTGAGGGCGGCAGCCAGGCCGCGTCCGTCCACGATGCCGCCGGCAGCAAGGACGGGGGTCTGGCCTGCCAGGTCGACGACTTGGGGTACGAGCACCATGGTGGCCACATCTCCGCTGTGGCCACCTGCCTCGCCACCCTGCGCAACGAGCACATCCGCTCCGGACTCCAGTGCCGAAGTGGCCTGACGGACATCTGAGACCTGTTGGATCCACAAGATACCCGCGTCGTGAGCTCGGGCGATCAGGTCTGCCGGGACAGCCAGGTGGAAAGAGACGGCTGCCGGACGCTCTTCCAGAGTGGCTGCGAATGCCTCTTCGTCGAAAGGGCGCATGGTGTGGTTTACGGCGAATGGCCGTGCAGTCAGTCCTCTCAGGCTGTTCCATTGCTCCCTGAGCTGGGGCAATGATCGCACGGCCGTGCCGAGGCTGCCCATACCCCCCGCCTCGCAGACCTCTGCTGCCAGCTGCACCTGATCCCACGGACCGAAAGGAGCACAGATGACGGGCACGCTGATCCCGAGAAGCTCACACACGGGTGTCCTCAACATGCATCGCATCGTAAAGCAGCCACAAGTCGTATCTGTCCCGGAAACGCAGGCGGGCGGGTCCCAGTCGGCTACTGAACGAAGCGTCGCGCGGCTGAAGGTCTGGCAGATCTTCCGCCGGGCCCGTTGCAGCTCCAACCGCCTGTCGTCAATCTCCGCCGCCGTCCTCACCCTGGAGCGTCAACACTGAAAACGCTCGGTTAACGGTATTACCGCAGACTAAGGGCTGTCCCACGGCCGACCCCTGCGCACCGCGTCCGCACCCTTCCGCCGTAGCACGGTCACCAGCTTGCCGAACAGGCGAGGGCTCAGCCCGGTGAACGACTGGAGGTCGCCATCGATCTCGTAGTGCGCTGCGGATACTCGCTGTAAAAGGCAAGCTGATGCCGGGGCGGCATGTCCCCTGCCAGCATGGTCACCTCCCCGGCACGGCACGCCAGCCGTGCCACCGGCGGACGGCGATCACGAGCGCCGGACCGGTCGGCGGTCGCTGCCGGTACGGCGCGTACTTCTCCCGCAACAGGGCGACGGCCGCCGGGTACTCGCCCTGGTCGCCGGGCGCCAGGACGCGGGCGTCACCGTCCGCGCGGACCCACCACAGCCGCTCCCAGTCCTCGTCGTACGCGTCGACGAGCAGGCAGACAGCCGGGTGGACCGCGATGTTGTCCAACCGTTTCAGCCGCTGCGACCTCTTCGGCTTCCAGTCGACGGCGGTGACGATCTCCTCGCCATGGGCCGCGAAGACGACGGGCACCAGATGCGGGCGCAGGCCCGCGTCCACCGTCGCCAGGCGCGCCACCCGTGCGGTCGTGAACCGGCGGCGCGCCTCGTCCTCGGCCATGTCCGGCACGGTCAGCTCCTGTTCAGCGGCAGCCGCGAGCTGTCACCGGTAGCTGGAAGTGGCCTCGGCCAGTTCGTCCAGGGTCCGCAGCGTCTTCTCCTCCGGCAGGGTCGGCAGATACAACAGGACGCGTTCGACGCCGAGTTCGGCATAGGTGTCGAGCGCCTTCCGGTCGTACCGGCCCGCGTACACCACGACGGACGGGCGGTCACCGGCCGTCCGCCGCATACGCGCGATGCGTTCACCCAGCTTCTCGAGCGGCGGCTCGCTCGGCATCCACGCCGCACCGTACGCGGCGACGCGTTCGAAAGCGCGCTCGCTGTCGCCCCCCACCCAGATGGGCGGATGCGGTTTCTGGACCGGCTTGGGCCAGGCGTAGACGGGATCGAAGTCGACGAAGTCGCCATGGAACTCGGCCTTCTCCTTGGTCCACAGCTCGATCATCGCGCGGATGCGTTCGTCCATGAGCCGCCCGCGGACCGCCGGATCCGTCCCATGGTTGCGCATCTCCTCGCGGTTCCAGCCCGCGCCGACCCCGAAAACGGCCCGGCCGCCGGAGATCAGATCGAGGGAGGCGACCTCCTTCGCGGTGTGGATCGGATCGCGCTGGACCACCAGGGCGATGCCGGTGCCCAGGAGCAGGTCACGGGTCACCGAGGCGGCCGCGGCGAGCGCCACGAAGGGGTCGAGCGTCCGGTAGTAGATCCGCGGGAGCTCACCGCCCCCCGGGTACGGGGACTCGCGCTTGACCGGAATGTGCGAGTGCTCGGCCAGCAGCAGGGAGTCGAACCCACGCTCCTCCAGGGCGGGTCCCAACGCCGTGGGGCCAATGCCTTCATCGGTGACAAATGTCGATACTCCGAACTTCATCCGCGACCACCTCGTCTCGTCAGCACACCTGCTGTCAGTGTGACGGGGCCGGTCGTTCCTCGTCGGGCATGACCTCCCGCGGCGTGGCGTGGCGTGGCGTCAACGGTGGGGGTGTTGTTGCCGAATCGGGCCTGTGCGGCGTCGTCGGCCGTGGGCGACTTGCCGTTGATGGCGGTTCCGGGTGTGGTCGATGGCCTTGTCGGGGTCGGCGACCAGGGCGGGGTTGACCCGCGCAGTGCGGCCAGCAGGTCGGTTCGGACCTGCCGGTGGGCGCGGCCGGCATGCCAGCGACAGTGAACGGGTCGGATGCCTTGGACGCGGTGGGCGAGGCCTTGGGCGCAGTGGCCGAGGGGGCCGGCTTCTGCTCCGGTCGTGTTCACCCGCTCTCCGGCCCGCCCGGCCCTCGGACACCCGGCTGGCCTAGGCGCCAAGGCTCCCCAGAACCGGAGATATGGAACAGGTACCCGTCTGACGCCGTCCCGGCCCCCGTCCCACCATCGTTGATCTCTGCTCCCAGTACGGTGGTGGCCGGCCTCGGTACCTTGGGACAACTTCTTGGAGTCACTCGCGCAGGCGGTGTCCTCGCCCCACCACGAGGAATCGCGGGCGGCGAAGGTGGCGTTGACCAGCCGCACCAGCGCCGCGCGCAGGTTGGTCCGGTTGACGAACAGGTGCCGTACCCGGCGCAGGACGGCCTCGCTCTCACTGTGCTTGCCGGTGACCGCGACCCGCTTGATGCCCATGTTCGTCCCCAGCGCGAACAGCATCAGCAGCAGCCGGCGCCGCAGCACCGCCTTCGGGACCGCCTCCCTGCTGGCGACCGAGGTGAACTCGGCGGTGAAGCCGGTGGGGAACTCGGCCTCCTTGAGGATGTCGATCAGGTCGATGGTGCCCCAGCGGCGTTCGATCTCCGCCTTCAGCGCGACGAGGTTCTCCGGCTCTTCCTGCTTGCCCAGCGGCGAGACCTTGATCCACGGCTCGCCGTGCCGGCGGACGATGTCCACCCCGCCCGTGGTGCCCAGGTCCAGCGCCCCAACGGCACACCCGGACCAACGACCGACTGATCCGAACGAAACTGCCCAGCTCCGGCGCTACAACCCGACTTTGAGGGCCCCGGGCGGGTTCAGGCGACCGCAGCGACTCCGACCCCGATGGCGATGAACAGCCAGCCGGTGGTCAGGTCCCAGCGGTGGCGGATCTTGGGGCGGGCCAGCAGGGTGCGGAGCCGTGCGGCGACGGCGACCAGGACGAACCAGAGGGCGACTCCGATCAGGACGTCGAGGATGCCGAGGAAGAAGATTTGCCGGGTCGTGGAACCGCCGCCGTTGACGAACTGGGGCAGGATGCTGAGGAAGAACAGGGCCGCCTTGGGGTTGAGCACGTTGGTGAGGAATCCCTGGGCGAAGCCAGAGCGCCATCGTGCGCCGGGCGACTGCGCCTCTCCTGCGGGGGCCGGTTCGGCCGTGTACGGGTCCTCGCCCGGGCGCTTCCTGCCGGCGGCGCGCTCCCGGGCGGCCCGCCGGGCGGCGAGCACGGCGCGTACCCCGAGGTGGACGAGGTACGCGGCGCCCAGGAACTTGATGGCGTCGTAGACGAGGGGTGATCGGGCGGCGATCACCGACAGGCCGATGGCGGCGGCGAGCATGTGCACGCACAGTCCGGCCTGGGCACCGAGCGCCGCCGCTCGCCCCTTCGACGGATGTTCGGCCGCCGAGCGGACCACCACCAGGAAGTCCGGCCCGGGGACGACGTAGGCCACCAGCACCACGCCGAGGAAGCCGATGAGGTCGACCGACATCCGTTCTCCGTTCGTTCGCCCCGTGCTCGGCTGCTCGGGGCCCTTACGCGTCTGGTCGGGCCGGGGTGGCGGGTCAGGCGACGAGGGCGCGGGCGCCAGCGACAGCGGCGACGGCCTCGTCGAGTATCGCCAGGCCCTGTTCCAAGTGGTCTACCGCCACGGTGAGCGGGGGCAGCAGTTTTGCCACCTCCTCCTGCGGGCCGGCGGTCTCCAGTAGGAGTCCCGCCCTGAAGGCGGCGTCGCACACCTCGCGGGCGGCGCCTGGACGGTCCATCGAAAGGCCCCACGCCAGGCCCCGCCCACAGGGACCGCGCAACCCGTCCGCTCGCCGAGCGCCGCGGTGCGGGCGGCGAGGGCTCCGTCGGACCGGTGCATCTCCAGGGCTCGAGCGGCGGTGTTGAAGGCCGGGTCGTAGCCCCGGAAGGTGCCGTTGTGCTCGCCGGGGCGCCACTGGTCGTACTCGGGGCGCATCAGCGTGAGAGCCATGGGCGTCCCGTACCCGCTGATGGACTTGGACAGGCAGATGAGGTCGGGGATGATTCCGGCCGTCTCGAAGGACAACAACCAGCCGGTACGCCCGCAGCCCATCTGGATGTCGTCGGCCACCAGCAGGGTGCCATGCGCGCGGGTCCATGAGGCGAGCGCCCTGAGCCAGGCCGGGCGGGCCGGGTTGGAGGCGGCGGGGAAGCCGGACCCCCTGATCGTGGGCGCGGCGCACACCCTGCTCGAGGCCGGCGAGGAACCCACGGACCTCTCACCCACCCCGCTGGCCGGCCCCACTCACGGCCCTGGGAACCACCCTGGGAACACCTCGCGGCCCTCGGCCTGACCGTCGCAGGACGCCGTCGCCGTCCGCGGGCAGGGCCAGGCGATGTGTCCGGCCGGCGTGGCGAGGCGCCGGCGTGTCGGCCGCGCGGCGGGACGGCGATTCCCGGTCTCCGGCCGGCCCTTGCCGCGACCGGGCGTTCACTATAGTGAGCCATTGATCCCGCGACGGTCGTGGCCCTTCCAGGGGGTGCGTGCACGGTGCTGCAAGTGGAGTTCGGCGAAGGGGCGTTGACCCGGTTACGCGTCGCCCGCGGAGCGGACCCGCTGTGGGACGCCGCGCTCAGCCTGCACCTGCTGCAGAACAGGCAGGAGTCACTGGTGTACGACGCGTGGCGGCGCGAGGTGCGTGCGGCCCTGCACCGCGAGCGGCTCACCGAGGACGTCCGGGCGCTGCTGCCGCTGTGTCCGGCCTCGGGCTACTTCCCCGATTTCCTCACGCCGAGCACGGGTGAGGCGAGTCTGGAGCACGGAGTCGACCGGGTGATGTCCACACCCCGGCGCAGACTCGTCACCGAACTCTCCCGGCTGTGCGCGGACTTGCGGGGCCCCGTGCCGCGCAGCGTGCGCTGGGTGGCCACCGGGGACCCGGCCGCCCTGGACTGGCTGGGCACCACCCTGCGGCGGTACCACGCTGTGGCGGTGTCGCCCTACCTCGGCGCGATCGGGGCGCGGGTGGCGGAGGACCGGGCGCGGCGTGCCGAGGCGGCGCTCGGCGGCGGCGCGGAGGGGCTGCTCGCCAGCTACACCGAACTCCCCGGCTGGCGGTGGCACGGTACGCGCCTCGCGGCCCCCTACCCCGAAGCCCGTCTGGTGCGGTTGCGCGGCCGCACGCTCACCGTGGTGCCGGGCTTCTTCTGCGTACGGGCTCCGCTGACGCTGGTGAACGACGCGTTGCCGCCGGTCCTGGTGTACCCGACGCCCCCGGACCCCGGCTGGCTGCCGCGGCTGCGCACCGGGGCGGGCACGCCGTCCGTGGCCCAGCTGATCGGCACCTCGCGTGCGCAGCTGCTGGAACTGCTCCAGAGGCCGATGACGACGACGGCGCTGGCCGCGGCGCTGCGGCTCGCGCCGTCGACCGCGAGCCGGCACGCGACGGTGCTACGGGAGGCGGGACTCGTCGTGACCCGCAGGGAGGGCAACCGGGTGCTGCACCGGCGCACCGCGCTGGGACGGGCGCTGCTGGAAGGAACGGCCCCCGCGCCGAGGGCGGCCCCCGAGCCGGTGGCGATCCCCGCACCGGGGACGGCCCCCGGGCCGGGTACGGCTCCCGCACGGGGAACGCTTCCCGGGCCGGGGGACATACCCCACGACGCGTCGCCGGATTCGCCGTAGGGTGCGGGCGGACGCGGGTGCGTCCACCCGCCGGGTCGGACTCAGCAGGTCGGGACGCCTGGGAGCCAGGCGTCGGGGACGTCGATGAAGATGTTGGAGATGTAGCCGCCGTAGTCGGGCAGGTAGGACCAGGCGTCGTTGCTGTAGCCGTCGTAGTTGACGAGCTGTCCGTGGACCTGGCACCTGACGCGCACGGTGGTCGGGCCGGGCAGCGTGGCCACGCGGGTGGACGTGGTGGTCGCCTGCTGACGGATGCTCACGTCCGTGCCCCACGTCGGGAAGGACCTGGTGTCGCCGCCGCCGTCGGTCCACAGGTAGGTGACGGTCACCCAGCCGTTGTTGCTCAGGCCGATGTTGTAGAAGGTGCCGTCGGCCAGGTCGATGCCGGCCGGGTTGGCGACCTGGCGGCCGAACTCGTCGCGTCCCCCGTTGTACCCGTTCTGGTAGGCGGCCTGCGCCTCGGGCACTCCCCGGGCGAGGTCCCTCCACTGCTCCCTCTGCGTGGAGGGGTTCCAGTAGTCGTCGTGCGTGTTCCAGGGGCCCACGTCCCACACGGGCGCGGTCTCGCAGCGCGCCGGCCCGCACACCTGCACCGAGTACTGGCCGCTGCCGTTGGGCGACAGGGCGCGCCGCGAGGGGAGGGCCACGAAGTGGTCATTGCTGCGTATGACGTGCCCGTTGGCGGTCGTGCCGCCGACCAGTCCCTCGCGGGTGGCGAAGACACGCGCCGAGAAGGCCGAGGCCGCCGCCAGCGGCCGGGCGGCGGCGGTTCCCCCGTCGTCCGCGCTCAGCGTCAGTTCCTCCACGGCCGGTGTGGTGCCGTCCTCGGCGGTCCACAGGGTCAGCCGGGCCTGCACGTCGTCGACGAGGCCGGGCAGTTCCGCCGGAGCGCCCGCCGTCGCCTGCCGCCACTCGGTCCACGCGCCGTCGGCAGCGCGGCCTCGCACGTCGACGACCACACTCGTCCCGCCGGGCACCGCGGCGTCGAGGTCCACGATGACCCGGTTCACCGGCCGGCTCACGTGGTGCGACTCCAGCACCGCCGAGGCGTAACCGCGGTCCTGGCCCAGCGACGCGGGGCTCAGCGAACCGTCGCGCACGCGCAGTGCGCCGTCGCTCCAGCGGACGTTGACGTCGTCGGAGCCGGGGTGGGAGAGGTCGGCCCGCCAGGAGACCGCGCCGGTGGCGGCGCGCGGCGCGTCGGCGGCGCCGGCGGCGGGGGCCGTACCGAGCGCCGTACCGGCCAGGGCGAGGAGGCAGAGCGTGCCGCGGAGCAGTCGGGATGCGCGACGCGGGGCGGGCCTCTTGCTCGGGGAAAGGGGGGTCAGCATGTCGGCACTCCCGGGAGCCAGGCGTCGGGGACGTCGATGAAGATGTTGGAGATGTAGCCGCCGTAGTCGGGCAGGTAGGACCAGGCGTCGTTGCTATGGCCGTCGTAGTTGACGAGCTGTCCGTGGACCTGGCACCTGACGCGCACGGTGGTCGGGCCGGGCAGCGTGGCCACGCGGGTGGACGTGGTGGTCGCCTGCTGACGGATGCTCACGTCCGTGCCCCAGGTGGGGAACGGCGTGGTGGTGCCGCCGCCGTCCCCGCGTACGAGGCTCATGTAGTACGACCAGTCCCAGTACGGGCCGGGGTCGGTGTGGTCGTTGCCGGGCACCTCGCTGTGGCCGACGATGTGCGTGCGGTCCCTGGGGATGCCGTACTTGTCGGTGAGGTAGCGGGTCAGCGCGGCCGAGGACCGGTACATGCTGTCGGTGAACCAGGACGGCGTGCTGATGTAACCCTCGTGCTCGATGCCC
>NZ_MUNH01000238.1:0-16191 GCF_002154615.1 Streptomyces recifensis | reverse complement strand
GCTCGCGCGCGAGCAACCTGCTGAAGGCGGCACGGAGTTACGGGCTGACCGCCAAGGGCATGCAGATGGACCTCGCGGCGCTCGCCGAGGTGCGCGCCCCGGCCATCCTGTTCTGGGAGTTCAACCACTACGTCGTCTACGACGGCATGGGCCGCCGCTTCGGCCGGCGCGGGGTGTACATCAACGACCCCGCCAAGGGCCGCCGGTTCGTGCCCATGGAGGAGTTCGACGGCAGCTTCACCGGTGTGGTGCTGGTGCTGGAGCCGGGCGACGGCTTCAGCAGGGGCGGCCGCAAGCCCGGTGTGCTCGGCGCGATGCCCGCCCGGCTGCGCGGCACGGCGGGCACCCTGCCCGCGGCGGTGCTGGCGAGCCTGCTGCTGGTCGCGGTGGGCGCTGCGGTGCCGGCGCTCAGCCGCACCTACATCGACATGTTCCTGATCGGCGGCCAGACCTCGCTGCTCGGCGTGCTGTTCGCGTCGATGGCGACCTGTGTGGCGCTGACCCTGGTGCTGACCTGGCTCCAGCAGGCCAACCTGCTGCACGGCCGGATCATCTCCTCCACCCTGTCCAGCGCCCGCTTCCTGCGCCATCTGCTGCGGCTGCCGGTCACCTTCTTCTCCCAGCGCTCCCCCGCCGACCTGGTGCAGCGCCTGCAGTCGAACGACCAGGTCGCCGAGACCCTGGCCCGCGACCTCGCGGCGGCGGGCGTGGACGCGATCGTGGTCGTGCTGTACGCGGTCCTGCTGTACACCTACGACCCGCAGCTCACCTTCGTCGGCATCGGCGTGGCACTGCTGAACATCGTGGCCATGCGGCTGGTGATCCGGCTGCGCGCGACCCGGACCGCGAAGCTGCGGGCGGACACCGCGCGGCTGACGAACACCTCGTACACCGGGCTCCAGCTCATCGAGACGATGAAGGCGACCGGCGGGGAGGACGGCTACTTCCGCAAGTGGGCGGGGCAGCACGCGGCGACGCTCGAGGAGCAGCAGAAGCTCGGGGTGCCGAGCGCCTGGCTGGGCGTGGTCGCGCCGACGCTGGCCACCTTCAACAGCGCGCTGATCCTGTGGATCGGCGGTCTCAGGGCGGTCGAGGGACACATCTCGGTCGGTCTGCTGGTGGCGTTCCAGGCCCTGGTGGCTCGCTTCACCGCGCCGCTCACCCGGCTCAACGGCGTGGCGGGCCGCATCCAGGACTTCGCGGCCGACGTGGCCCGGCTGAAGGACGTGGAGAACTTCCAGGCCGACCCGCTGTACGCGCGTCCCGGCGGTGCCGACGACACCCGCAGGCTGCGCGGGCACGTCGAGCTGGAAGGCGTCACCTTCGGCTACAGCCCGCTGGACAAGCCGCTGCTGACGGACTTCGCCCTCACGGTGGGGCCGGGGCAGCAGGTGGCGCTGGTGGGCGGGTCGGGCAGCGGCAAGTCGACGGTGTCCCGGCTGATCTCGGGCCTGTACTCGCCCTGGGAGGGCGTGATCCGGATCGACGGCCGCAGGCTGGAGGACATCCCGCGCGGCGCGCTCGCCGCCTCGGTGTCCTTCGTCGACCAGGACGTGTTCCTCTTCGAGGGCTCGGTCCGCGACAACGTGGCGCTGTGGGACCCCTCGATCCCGGACGAGGCCGTGGAGGAGGCGCTGCGGGACGCGGCGCTGTACGACGTGGTGGCACGCAGGCCGGGCGGGGTGCACAGCAAGGTCGAGCAGGACGGCCGCAACTTCTCCGGCGGCCAGCGTCAGCGGCTGGAGATCGCGCGGGCGCTGGTGCGCCGCCCCAGCATCCTGGTGCTGGACGAGGTGACCAGCGCGCTGGACGCGGAGACGGAGCTGACCGTGATGGACAACCTGCGCCGGCGCGGCTGCGCCTGTGTGGTGATCGCCCACCGGCTGTCCACGGTCCGCGACAGCGACGAGATCGTGGTGCTCCAGCACGGCACGGTCGTGGAGCGGGGCAGGCACGAGGAGCTGGTGGCGCGCGGTGGCGCGTACGCGGCGCTGGTCAGGGAGCGGTGAGATGACCTCCACGCACGACGGTGATCTGGTGCTGGGCGCCCTCGGCTCGCTGGGTACGAGGGTCGACTGCGCCGGGCTGAACCGGCTGGATCTCGAAGGACCGCAGGTGCTCTGGCTGGTGGCGGCCGGCGCGCTCGACCTGTTCGCGGTGGACGCCGCCGAGCAGGGCCACTGGCACCACCTGGGCCGGGTGGAGGCGGGCGCGCTGCTGCTCGGCCCGGTCGCCGGTCCCCAGCACACCCTGGTGGCCCGCCCGGTGCGGGACTGCGTGGTGCACCGGGTCGACCTGCGCGAGCTGTACCAGGGCGCGCAGACCGAGACCTGGTCCTACGACGAGTACGGCAACCCGCAGTACGTACCGCCCTCATCCAGCCCGCTGGAGTACGCCCTGGCGCTCGGCGTGGGCCGGGGCCTTTCGGTGCTGTTCCAGGCGCCGCTGGCCGAGGACAGGTCGGTGGCGCCCTCGGACGACGACGTGTTCTGGATGCAGGTGCCGCCGGGCAGCGTGCAGTACGGATCGGTGTACGGCGCGGAGGCGGCGGCCGACCTGCTGATGGACCCGGGGCTGTGGCAGAGCCTGGTCGACCAGCAGTACCGGCTGCTGACCGCGCTGGACCGCTGGATCGAGCAGCTCGAGCGCACCCACGAGACGCGGGCGGCGGCCGGTATCAAGGCCGGTGAGGCGGTACGCGCACAGGCCGACCAGACCTTGCTCGCCTCCATCGGCAAGCGCTCGGACCGGCGGACGACGGCGGCCGACGCGGACGCCGGATACGCGGCCTGCAGGCTGGTCGCGCAGGCGGCCGGCATCACGCTGGCCGACCCGGCGCGCGGGATCGGCGAGAGCGAGCGGCTGGACCCGGTGGAGCGGGTGGCGCTGGCCTCGCGGGTCCGGGTCCGGGCGGTTCGGCTCGAGGGCCGCTGGTGGCGGGAGAACGTGGGCCCGCTGGTCGGTCACCGGGCGCTGTCCGGGGCGCCGGTGGCGCTGCTGTGGCGCCGGGGCGGCTATGTCGCCGTACAGCCGGCCACCGGCCGGGAGACGCCGGTGGAGAAGGCGAACGCGGAGGAGTTCGAGCCGCGTGCGGTGATGTTCTACCGGCCGCTGCCCGAGAAGCGGCTCGGCCCGCTGGGGCTGCTCCGGTTCAGCCTGGGCGGTACCCGGAACGACCTGCTGAACCTCCTGCTGGCGGGGCTGGTCACGGTGGCGATCGGCGCGCTGGTGCCCGTCGCCACGGGCAAGGTGCTCGGCGAGTACGTACCGCAGGCGCGGGAGAACCTGATCGCGCAGGTGTGTCTCGCGGTGATGCTCAGCGGGGTGGTGTCGGCGGCGTTCACGCTGCTGGAGAACCTCACCATCCTGCGGCTCGAGGGGCGAATAGAGGGCTCGCTCCAGCCGGCGGTCTGGGACCGGCTGTTGCGGCTGCCGACCCGCTTCTTCAGCGGGCGCTCCACCGGTGAGCTGGCCAGTGCCGCGATGGGCATCAGCTCGATCCGGCGGCTGCTGGCGGGCGTCGGCCCGGTGGTGGCGCAGTCGGTGACGATCGGCGCGATGAACGTCGGCCTGCTGCTCTACTACAGCGTGCCGATGGCGATGGCCGCGATCGCGATGCTCCTGGTGATCGGCGCCGTCTTCACGGGGCTCGGGCTGTGGCAGGTGCGCTGGCAGCGGCGGCTCGTGACCCTCGGCAACAAGCTGAACAACCAGGCGTTCCAGACCCTGCGCGGGCTGCCCAAGCTCCGGGTGGCCTCGGCGGAGAACTACGCCTACGCCGCCTGGGCCGGTGAGTTCGCGCGCAGCCGGGAGCTCCAGCAGAGGGTCGGCCGGATCAAGAACCTCAGCTCGGTGCTGGGCGCGGTGTATCTGCCGGTGTGCACGCTGGTGATGTTCATGCTGCTGGCGGGCCCGGCGAAGGGCGCGATGTCGGCGGCGTCGTTCCTCACCTTCAGCACGGCGGTGACGATGGTGCTGACCTCGGTCACCCAGTTGACCGGCGCCTTCGTGTCCGCGGTGGCGGCGCTCCCGCTGTTCGAGGAGCTGCGCCCGGTGCTGGACGCCACCCCGGAGGTGCGGGCGGGCAGCACCCGGCCGGGCCCGCTGACCGGCGCGCTGGAGGCCCGGCGACTGTCCTTCCGGTACTCCGACGACGGCCCGCTGGTGCTGGACGACGTGTCCTTCGCGGTGCGGCCGGGCGAGTTCGTCGCGGTGGTCGGCCCGAGCGGCTGCGGCAAGTCCACCCTGCTGCGCCTGCTGATCGGCTTCGACAAGCCGGTCTCCGGCAGTGTGCTGTACGACGGCCAGGATCTCGGCGCGCTGGACCAGTCCGCGGTGCGGCGGCAGTGCGGGGTGGTGCTCCAGCACGCGCAGCCGTTCAACGGTTCCATCATGGACGTGGTCTGCGGCACCGAGCCGTACTCGCCGGAGGAGGTCATGGCGGCGATCGAGCTGGCGGGCCTGGCGGAGGACGTCCGGCGGATGCCGATGGGGCTGCACACCATCGTCGCCGGGAGCGGCGCGGTCTCCGGTGGGCAGCGCCAGCGGCTGATGATCGCCCAGGCGTTGATCCGGCGGCCGCGCATCCTCTTCTTCGACGAGGCGACCAGCGCCCTGGACAACGACACCCAGCGCACGGTCATCGAGTCGACCCGCAAGCTGAACGCCACCCGGGTGGTGATCGCCCACCGGCTGTCCACCGTGATGGACGCGGACCGGGTGGTGGTGATGGAGGACGGCAAGGTGATCCAGCAGGGGACTCCCGCCGAACTCCTCGCCGACACCGGCGGCCGGCTGCACGAACTGGTGCGCAGGCAGCTCGCGTAGGGAGGGAAGTGCCGCTTCCCGGCAAGGCCCCCCACGGGCCTGGCCGGGAAGCGGCTGTGGGTCCGGAAGGCGGCGGCCCCACTCCGCCTCGCCCTCCCGGTACGGGATCGCCGGCCGCTCCGCCCCAGGGGCCGCACTCCCCAGTTGCGAAAACCGACCCTGCGGCACGGAGTCCGTGCGATCCCGGTCTAGAACGCGAAGACGCTGCTGCCGAGCGCGTCCTTCGCGCAAGCGTTGCCGAACGTGCGCTCGTAGGCGACCCGTTGGCCCTGCCAGACACCCTGGACGGTGACGACCACGGGGTCGTACAGCCGGGTGCAGTGGACGTCGGCGCGGGCCTTGAGGGCGGTGAAGTCGCCTCCTATGCCGCGCAGTTCGGCACAGGCTTCCGCCGCGGCCGGATGGGTGCCGGTGGCCGTCGGGGCGCAGCTCAGGGTGACGGCGCGCTCCGGGGTGACCGTGGTCGCGCTGTCGCCGTGCCCGGTGGTGAGGACCAGTGCCGAGGGCGCGTACAGGGAGGCAGGCGCGGCTACGGCGGAACCGGTCAGGGGTCCGCAGACGGCGGCGGCGGTGAGGCCGAGGGCCGCGGCCCAGCGCGCGGTGTTCCGCATGGTGTGCATCCTTCCGCTCGATTTTGAGGGTGTGCCGCCCATTGCCCGGTGGGGCGCCGCGACGGCGAGCGCCACTCTGCCGATTCCGCAGCCGGAACACACATCCCACCCATGACTTTCAGTAACATTGCGTATTGAATCAGTGGCGCGAAGTCACGGAATTCGAACACGTCGGCCCCTCAACGCCGGGCTTTCCCCCCGCGGCGACCGGCCCGATGGCCGGAACTCACCGCCTGCGCAATCGGCCTGAAACATTCCGCTCGCCCACGCCGGGGCCCCCTTCACGATCCGCCCGTGACACCTTCACGATTCCTCGCGTTCGCACGGGTTTCGCCGGGCCCTCCGAATGGCCGAACCCTCCACCGGAGCGGCCGAGGATGGATGAAACGTCCCCTGGCTCGCCGTGCCGATCCGGCCGTACGGTCGCGGCACCCCGTCTCAGGAGCCCCAGTTGACCTCACATCACCCCGACTCCCCCGCCCCTGCGCCCTCGCTCACCGAGGTCGAGCCCTACGGAGTCGAGCGCATCCCCGACGCGGAGCGCACCGCGACCCCGTTCGACCTGTTCCGGGTCGCCTTCGGGGGCGCCAACACCTTCTCCACCTGCGTCCTGGGCGCGTTCCCCATCCTCTTCGGGCTCTCCTTCTGGCAGGGCCTCGCGGCAACTGTGCTCGGGGTGCTCGCGGGCGCCCTGATCCTGTGTCCGATGGCGGTGTTCGGCCCGGCCAACGGCACCAACAACGCGGTCTCCTCCTCGGCGCACCTGGGTGTGCACGGCCGCGTGGTCGGCTCCTTCCTCTCCCTGCTGACGGCAGTGGCGTTCTTCTCCATCTCGGTGTGGAGTTCGGGTGACGCCCTGGTCGGCGGCGCACACCGCCTCTTCGGCCTCCCGCGCGGCACGCTGTCGTACGTGGTCGCCTACGCGCTGTTCGCCGGGCTGGTGCTCGCGGTGTGCGTGTACGGATTCCGGTTCATGCTGTTCGTCAACAAGATCGCGGTCACCTCGGCGACGGTGCTCTTCCTGCTGGGTGCGGTCGCCTTCGCCGGTGACTTCGACCCGTCGTACGGGGGCTCGTTCACCGCCTCGGCGGACGCCGCGACGCGTGCGATGTTCTGGCCGTCCTTCATCGGCGCGGCCCTGATCGTGCTGTCCAACCCGGTGTCGTTCGGGGCGTTCCTCGGCGACTGGTCGCGGTACATCCCGGCGGACGCCCCGCGCCGGCGGGTGGTCGGCGCCGCTTTCCTCTCCCAGCTGGCCACCCTGCTCCCCTTCGTCTTCGGCCTGGCGACGGCGAGCATCATCGCCACCAAGGCCCCCAAGTACGTCGACCCGGCGGCGCCCGACTTCGTGGGCGGGCTGCTGGCGATCTCCCCGAGCTGGTTCTTCCTGCCGGTGTGCCTGCTGGCCCTGATCGGCGGCATGTCCACGGGCACGACCGCGCTGTACGGCACCGGGCTGGACTTCTCCTCGGTGTTCCCCCGCCTGTCGCGGGTGCGGGCGACCATGCTGGTCGGCGCGGTGTCGATCGCGTTCATCTTCCTCGGCCGGTTCGCCCTGGACCTGGTGCAGTCGATCTCCACCTTCGCCACGATGATCATCACCTGCACCACGCCGTGGATGGTGGTGATGATCATCGGCTTCTTCACCCGGCGCGGCTGGTACGACCCGGACGCGCTCCAGGTCTTCAACCGCCGCCAGCGGGGCGGTCGTTACTGGTTCACCCACGGGTGGAACTGGCGCGGGATGACCGCGTGGTGGGCGTCGGCGGTCCTCGGCATCCTCTGCACCGACATCCCCGGCCAGTTCGTCGGCCCGCTGGGCGACCTGGCCAACGGGGTCGACATCAGCCTGCCGCTGTCGCTGGCCGTGGCGGCGGTGCTGTACCTCGCCCTGCTCTGGCTGTTCCCGGAACCGCGGGCCGCCTACGGGCCGGAGGGCGCGCGCTGGGTGCGGACGAGGGAGGTCCCGGTGCCGGCGATCACGGAGGCACCGGCGCCGGCCGCCGTGTGACTCCGTCGACGGGCTCAGTCGGGCTTGCTCAGCAGCCGGGTCACCTCTTCCCCCGTCTCCGGGGTGAGCCGGCCCTCGCACCGCAGGCCGAGGGTGCGGGCCAGGTCCGCGCCCTGGAGGTCGACCAGGGCCTCCGCCAGCTCCGCGAAGGACGCCGCAGCCGTACGGCCGCGTACGACACCCGTCGCCACGGTGGCCGCGCCGACCAGCGCGGCGGGCCACCACCACACGGCCGGCAGCAGGTAGGCCAGGCCCCAGGCCGTGAGCCGGGCGGCGGTACTCAAGGCGGCGCGCGCCGTGCCGAGTTCGGCGCGAGTGCTGTCGGGGGCGAGGAGCCAGAGGTGGGGCCAGGCGACGGTCAGGTCCAGGCGGTACGCCCGCCACACGCGGCGGTCGGGGGTCGTGACCCGGTCTCCGGTCCAGAAGGGGTGGCGCGGCGCCACGAGCCCGACCTCGTTGCGCCGGGCGTACCACGCCTCCGCCTCCTCCACCAGGGCGTCCGCGTCGGCCGCACCGCCCAGCCGGGCCCGTCCGGCCGCGACCAGGGCCGAACGGTAGGCACCGTCGGCGGCCCGCCATCCGCGCGCCCGGCGCTCCGTCAGCCACCGGGTCACCGGTCCGCTCGGACCCGTCAGCCAGACCCGTTCCACCAGAGCGCCCAGCGCCTGCGCACCGGTTCCCGTCAGCGCGGCCCCGGCCAGCACCGCGACCGCGCACACCGCGAGCACCCCCACGCTGTGGGCGGCCGGGGCGGCGGCGAGGGCGTCGAGGCGCTCGCGCAGCCGCCCGGTGTCGCGCCA
The DNA here is from genome assembly GCF_002154615.1 of Streptomyces recifensis. Taxonomy (NCBI): domain Bacteria; kingdom Bacillati; phylum Actinomycetota; class Actinomycetes; order Kitasatosporales; family Streptomycetaceae; genus Streptomyces; species Streptomyces recifensis. Next base: position 7,942 of record NZ_MUNH01000238.1, on the reverse strand, counting down.
GTGCCGCTGGCCGAGGGTGACGGCGGTGGCCAGCGCGACGAGGTACACCAGGCCGGGAATGGCCAGCAGGGCGAGCCAGCGTTCGGCCAGCTTGCCGCTGAGCGCGTTGAGGAAGGCGGTCACGGGCGCAGCCTGATCTCCCGCAGCGGCCGCCCGAAGATCCGGCACTGGGCCGGGCTTTCGGGCTCGGGTGCCTCGACGCGGGCGCAGCCGCCGCCCGGACACGCCAGTACGCGCAGCAGCGGGTGCCCACCGCCGGGGAACCGCTGATAGACGGGCGGGGTGTCGGTGCGGTACGAGCCGAGTCCCGCGGTGAAGCCGGCGGCCAGCAGGAGGTCCTCCAACTCGTCGAAGGAGTCCTCCAGTTCCTCCGGCGGTCGTCCGCCGCGCACCTCGGTGGTGATGTGGTCGATCAACCGGCGCCCCTCGGGGCCCAGTCCGGGCGCCCGCTCGGCCAACCGGTGACAGAGGGCCGCCAGCCGCTCGTGGCCCGGGCCGCCGTCCCCGTACTCGTCGAGCCCGCTCATCGTCGTACCTCCCAGGACCAGCCACCGGCGACTCAGCATAACGAGGGCGCGGCGGGGACCACTTGGGTAAAATCGGGCTCGGGACTCAAGAGCCCATGGCGTCACACACGGGGGCCGGTCATGTCGGACGCGCACGGAGCGACTGGGCACGCGCTGCGCCAAGTCGCGGCGCTCATCGACGAGTTCAATCGGTCAGGTGACCGTCGTCCACTGGACAGCGCGGTCGGGATCTGCCGGGAGGCCCTCCGCGCGGCGGCGCCCGAGGGCCCCGCAGCCACCGCGTGCCGGGCGGCACTGCGCAGCACCCTCGTGATGCGCTGGTCGGCGTTCCGCGACCGGCGGGACCTGGACGAGTCGATCACCGAGGGACAGTCGCTCACGGCAGGCCCCGCGCCGGACGAGCAGGATTTCCGCCTCCTGGGCCGCATGCTGGCCGACCGCCATGAACTCACCGGTGATCCGGCCGACTTGGCGGCGGGCATCACCGCCCTGCGCCGTGCCGCCGAGCTGCCCATGCACGGCTGGGACAACCGGCCCTTCATCCTCGACACCCTCGGCGGCCTGCTGGCCGAGCGCGGCGAGGCCACGGGCGACACCGCCGACCTCGCGGAGGCGGAGCACCTGCGCCGGGTGGCCCTGGCCCTGCTGCCCGAGGACTCCCCGGAGCTGCCGACCGTACGGAACAACCTGGCGGCGAGCCTCCGCCACACCGCCGAGCTGCACCGGGACCCCGCCCGGGCCCGTGAGGCCGTCGACCTGCTGAAGGCGGCCCTCGGGGACACTCCGGCGCCCCGCCGCCCGCAGGCCCTGCTCAACCTGGCCACGGCCTGCCGCACGAAGGCCGAACTCACCGGCGACCCGGCCGACATCGAGGCCATGGTCACCGCCCACGACACCGCCCTCGCCGCGGCCCCGAGGGGCCATCCGCTACGGGCGCGCGCCCTCACCGGACTGGGCGTGGCCCTCCGGCTGGCGGCCGAGCACACCGACGACACCGAGCCGCTGCGCGCGGCCGTGGCCCTGCTCGGCGAGGCCGTGGGGGAGACGCCGGAGGGCAGCCGGGCCCGCCCGCACCGGCTCAACAGCCTCGGCAACGCCCTGCACCGGCTGGGCCGGCGCACCGGCGACGCGACTCTGCTGGACGAGTCCGTACGCGTTCTGCGCGCCGCCGTCGCGGAGCCGTCGCCGCAGGAGGAGGGCCACCTCGGCCGGGTGGCGAACCTCGCCCTGGCCCTGCGCGAGCGCTACCACCAGACCGGCGACCTGGAGACCCTGCGCGAGGCGGCCCGCCTGGCCCGGCCGGCGCTGAACGCCCCCCGCACGGCCGGGGACTCCGACACCCAGCTCGCCAACCTCGGCGTGGTCCTCCAGACCTGGTACGACCGCACGGGTGACGCGGACGCCGCCGCCGAGGCCGTCGAGGCGGCCCGGCAAGTGCTGGCCCGCACTCCACCAGGGGGCGCGGAACGGGCCATGCGGCTGAACCACCTCGGCAACGCCCTCTTCCAGCGGTACAGGTCCGGCGGCGACCCGGCCGACCTCACCGAGTCGGCCGCCTTGCTGACCGAGGCCGTGGAGCGGACGGCGTACGGCACCTCTGCGCACGCCGACTATCTGCACAATCTGGGCCTGTCCCAGCTCACGGGCGCCCGCGCGGCCGAGGACCCGACACTGCTGAACCAGGCGGTGACCACACTCGGCCGGTCCGTGTGGGCGTCAACCCTCGGCGCGGCCCCCACCGCCAACCGGCTCCAGTCGTACGCGTCCGCGCTGCGCGCCCTGCACGCGGTGACCGAGGACCCGGCGGTGCTGCTCGCGGCGGAGGACGCCTACCGGCAGGTCGCCGGGATCACGGCACTGCCCGCCGCGCAGCGCGTGCGGGCCGCGTACTCCTGGGGCATCGCGGCGGCGGACGCGGGCCGCTGGGAGCAGGCGCTCGACGGGTTCGAACTCGCCCTCGCGCTGCTGCCGTTGAGCATCGGCAGACGGCTGACCCGCGACGACCAGGAACACGGGCTGACCAGTGTGCAGGGGCTCGCCGCGGACGCCGCCGCGTGCGCGGTGCACCTGGGCCGGCTGGACCGGGCGGTGCTGCTGCTGGAGCAGGGGCGCGGGGTGCTGCTCGGGCGGACCATCTCGGCCCGCGCCGAGCTGGAGCGGCTGCGTGTCGCGTATCCGGACGCCGCCGACCGTTTCATGGAGCTGCGGGATCTCATCGACGCGCTGGACCCCGCGGAGCAGGACACCGATGAGCGGCACGTGCTCGCGGCCCGCTGGGAGGACCTGGTCACGGAGATCCGCACCCTGCCGGGCTTCGGTGACTTCCTGGGCGGTCCGACGACCGCCGAGGCGCGGGCGTGTGCCGGGCGGGGGCCGGTGGTCCTGGTGTACGCGAGCCCGTATCGCAGCGACGCCCTGGTCCTGCTGCCGGACCGGGTGCTGCCGGTGCCGCTGCCGGGCGCCGGACTTGCCGCCGTGGAGGCGCAGGCGCGCCGGCTCGGCACCGCGCTCGCCGAGGCGTCCGTACCGGACGGGGAGCGGGCCGCGCAGGAGACGGTCGCGGAGGTGCTGGCCTGGACGTGGGACCACGTCACGGGGCCGGTCCTCGACGCGCTGGGGCTGTCCGCCCCGCCGACGGACGGTGTCTGGCCGAGGCTGTGGTGGTCGCCGGGCGGCCCGCTGGCCGCGCTGCCGCTGCACGCGGCCGGTCACCACGGCGACCCGTCCCGTACGGTGCTGGACCGCGCGGTCTCCTCCTACACGCCGACCCTCCGTGCCCTCGCGTACGCCCGCGCCCGTGCGGCCGGCCCGCCTCCTGCCGGGCGCCTGCTCGCGGTGGTCGTGCCCGACGCGCCCGGCGCCCGCAGGCTCGGCGGGGTGCGCCGGGAGGTGCGGGAGCTGAGCGCACTGCTGCCGACGGAGGTGATCGCGGGGCCGCGGGCCACGTTCGCCGGAGTGATGGCGGCGCTCCCCGCCCATCCGTACGTCCACTTCGCCTGCCACGGGGTGAGCGAGCCGGACGATCCCTCCGGGGCCCGGCTGCTGGTGCACGACCACCGGCAACACCCCTTGACGGTGCGTCACATCTCCCGGCTGGAGCTGCCGGACGCCCGGCTCGCCGTCCTGTCCGCCTGCGAGACGGCGCGGGGTTCGGAGCGGCTGGCGGACGAGTCGATCCACATCACCTCGGCCTTCCAGGGCGCCGGGTACCCGCACGCGATCGGCACCCTCTGGCCGGTGCACGACGCTGTCGCGGTGCGCGTGACGCGGACCCTGTACGGCGGTATGCGCGACGCCCTCTCCGCCTCGGCGGAGCTGGACGCGGCCCTCGCACTGCACCACGCCGTGCGGGAGTGCCGGGCGGCCTTCCCCGGCAGCCCCAGCCTGTGGGCCGCCCATGTGCACTCCGGGGCGTAGGGCTTCCGGAGCCGGACGAGAAGAGGAGGGGGTCCGGATGGCCCTCGGACGGCGCAGGAAACGCGGGGACGACGGTCGTCGGGACACCCCCGAACCGGAACTGCCCCCGGCTGCCGACCTGGTCTTCACGCTACTCAATGAGGACGGCACCGAGGAGGAGATCAGCCGCGTCGGCCTGCCCCCGCACGAGTTCTACGGCATGCGCGCCAACTCGGCCCATCAGCGGCTCGGCCCCGAACACCCGGAAACCTTGCGGGCGTTCCGCGACTACGCCCGTGCGCTGACCCACATGGAGGGTCGCCAGGAGGAGGCGCGCGAGCGGCTGATGTCCCTGGTGTACACCCAGTCCCGGTCCCTCGGCTACGTCCACGAGGACACCCTGACGACCGCCGCCGACCTGGCCGGACTGATGCACGTGACGGGCGAGTTGGGCAAGTCGGAGGAGGTGTGGCGCAGCGTGTGGACGAGCCGGGCCGAACTCCTCGGGCCGGACCATCCGCACACCCTGGACAGCGCGTCCTCCCTGGCCTCGGTGCTGGAGGACCTGCGCCGCGAGCCGGAGGCGGCCGCCCTGCGTCGGGACGTGCTCGAACGCCGCAAGCGCCTGCTCGGCCCGGACGACCCGGCGGTCCTCTCCGCCACCAGCAGCCACGCGGCGGCCCTGGTCAAGGCCGGTCACTGGGCGGAGGCGGAACGCGAGCTGCGCTCCCTCGTCACCAGGTTGGAGCGCCAGGGTATCCAGGACGACGACACCGGCCTGGCCGCCCGCGCCAACCTGGGCGCGGCCCTGTGCCGGCTGGACCGCCTGGACGAGGCGGAGACGGTGATGCGCTCGGTCCTCACCACCCAGCAGCGCATCAAGGGCCCGGCCCACCCCGACACCCTCACCACCCGCAACAACCTCGCCGCCGTACTGCACGCCCGCGAGCACTACGCCGAAGCGGCCCGCACCCTCCGCGAAGTCCTCACCCTCACCACCCGTCACAAGGGCGAATCCCACCCCGACACCCTCCACGCCCGCGACAACCTCGCCAACGTCCTGATCGACAACGGCGACCACGAGGAGGCCACCACCCTCCTCACCCGCTGCCACACGGACTACACCCGCACCTTCGGCCCCCACCACCCACTGACCCGTACCACGGCCGAACGGCTCGCCTGGCTGCGGGACAACTCGGTCTGAGCACTGCCCTCCTGGCCCCTCGCGCTGTTGGCTCGACCGGTCCTTCTCTCCCCGCACCCAAGGTTGCGCGTACGCCCTTGTCCCACCGTTCCGGTCTGCTCCGTCAACCCGACCGCCCAGGCTCCGGCTACGCCCACCCCCTGAGGCACACTGAGCTGAGCATGACACCCCAGGGAAAGGGAGCGGCGGCGTGGGTGCTCGTTGGGCCGACTTTCAGTACGAGATCTACCTGAACGGGATGAACGGGACAGTCCCCCGGCTGCCCACCGATCTGACCCGGCTGGAGGAGCTGGCGGAGCACCGGCTCGGGCCGGGCCCGGTCGGATACGTCGCGGGGAGCGCGGGAAACGGGAGCACCGAGCGGGCCAATCGCATGGCGCTGGAGCGCCGCAGGATCGTGCCGCGCATGCTGCGGGACGTCGAGGAACGCGACCTCTCCGTACAGGTGCTGGGCCGTACGCTGACCGCGCCGCTGGCCCTCGCGCCCGTCGGCGTGCTGTCGATCATGCATCCGGACGCGGAATGCGGTGCCGCGCGGGCCGCCGCCGCGCAGGGCGTGCCGTTCATCCTGTCGTCGGCGTCGAGCACGCCGATGGAGACGGTCGCGCAGGCGATGGGGGACGCCGAGCGGTGGTTCCAGCTCTACTGGGGCAGCGACCGCGAGGTGACCCGGAGCTTCCTGGGCCGGGCGCGCGCGGCCGGGTTCTCGGTGCTGGTCGTCACGCTGGACACCCCGCTGCTGTCCTGGCGCCCGCGCGATCTGGACCGGGCGTACCTGCCGTTCCTGCACGGCGTCGGCACCGCCAACTACTTCACCGACCCCGCCTTCCGGGCGGGGCTCGCCAAGCCGGTGGAGGAGGACCCGAACGCGGCCGTCCTCCGCTTCCTCGGCCTCTTCGGGGACGCCGGGCACACCTGGCCGGACCTGGCGTTCCTGCGGGAGCACTGGGACGGCCCCATCGTCCTCAAGGGCATCCTGCACCCGGACGACGCCCGCGCGGCCGCCGACGCCGGAATGGACGGGGTGGTGGTCTCCAACCACGGCGGCCGCCAGGTCGCCGGCTCGGTCGCCGCCGCCGACGCGCTGCCGGGTGTCGTGGGCGCGGTCGGCGACCGGCTGGACGTGCTGTTCGACAGCGGCATCCGCACCGGCGACGACATCGCCAAGGCGCTCGCCCTGGGCGCCCGCGCGGTCCTGCTCGGCCGCCCCTACGCGTACGGGCTCGGGCTGGACGGCCAGGCGGGCGTCGAGCACGTCGTCCGCAGCATCCTCGCGGAACTCGACCTGACCCTGGCCCTCTCCGGCCACGCCTCCCCCGCCACCCTGGACCCGTCCGTCCTGACGGAGGAGTCGTAGGCCGCTTCCGCCGAGGCTCCGTGTGTCCATGCCATGATTCACGGCATGAGCACGGAGACCGGACACGCGGGGATCGTCTACTGGCGGCGCAGCATCTGGAACGGCACCCGCTGCCAGCCCGTACTGGCCACTCTGCGCCCGGGCGAGCTGCACCTGCGGGACCGTGCCCTCGGCAGCGTCCTGCGGGTGGACCCGCGCACGGTGACGGGCCGTCTCACCCGGCTCGGCACCCTCGTGCTGGCCGTCGACGGACGGCGCTGGGCCCTCGTCGGGCGGGGCGCCTCCGTGTCGCCCTCGCCGAGCGCCGAGCAGCACCGGGTTCTGGAGCAGGCCGGACCCGGAACAGCCGCGGCCGGCGGGTTGATGGACACGCTGCTCAACGACGGCGCCCTGGCGCTGATGCGTGACTGGCACACCCGGCTGGCCGACGCGGGGGCGCAATTGCGCTGACCCGGAACACCGGGTGGACGCACGGGCACCGCTGTCGACGGAACGACCGCCGGGGCGGCCGGGCGGTCCCGGGGCGGAGGCCGACCGCCCGGCGGGGACGTCCGCCCCGTCGCACGGCCCCTCGAACAACGGCCCGCCCGAAAAGTCCCGTTGCCGAACCGCCCGCTGACGTGCCGCCCGCCGGCGGCCGTCACGGGCGGAGGGCGCACCGCCGTCCAGTCGTGCGCCGCGCGGACGGCGTCGGACGCCGCCTCCGTGCACCGTCCGGCGCCCACCGGACCGGGCGGACGACGGTCACCGTGGAGGCCGGGCTAGCAGAACGGCCCGGGAGCGCGCAATCCCCCCGGTGCCGACTCGCCCGGGCCCCACTGTGGTGTCCCGCGCCATGGTGGCCGCACCGGCCCGAACCTACGGTTCCGGCACGCCCGGTGGGTCGGCGCTCCGTGACGCGCCGCCGGTGCACCGGGCGCCCCACGAAGGAGCCGCACATGACACCACCCTCGGGAAAGACTCCGCCTCGGGTTCCGCGGCGCCGTGGCGTGTTCCGCCTCGTCGCCGTCGTCCTCCTCGTCCTGGGCGCCGCCCTGGCCGGTCCCGCCCCCGCCGCGCAGGCGTCCGTCTCGCTCACCCGGGTGACCGCCTTCGGGTCCAATCCCGGCGCGCTGACCATGTACACCTACCGTCCCGCGGGACTGCCGGCCGGGGCACCCGTCGTGCTCGCGCTGCACGGCTGCACACAGAACGCACAGGTTTACGCGGACAACTCCGGACTGCCCCAGCTCGCCGACCGCGACAAGTTCCTGCTGGTCCTCGCGGAGACCACGTCGGCGAACAACCTGAACAAGTGCTTCAACTGGTTCCAGAGCACCGACAACCAGCGCGACCAGGGTGAGGCCCTGTCCCTCCGGCAGATGGCCGGCCACGCCGTGTCCGCCCTGGGCGCCGACCCCGCGCGGGTCTACGTGACGGGTCTGTCCGCGGGCGGCGCCATGACCGCGGTCATGCTGG
>NZ_MUNH01000237.1:0-30350 GCF_002154615.1 Streptomyces recifensis | reverse complement strand
CCGACCTCGCGCTGTGCGAGCGGCTGATCTACCAGTCCCCCATCGGGCTCGCCCTGCTGGACCCGGACCTGAAGTATCTGCTGGTCAACCCGGCGCTGGAGCGGATCGACGGCGTGCCGGCCGCCGAGCACGTGGGCCGGAGCCTGCGCGAGACGCTGCCGCTGACGGACATGGAGACCGTGGAGTCGGCGCTGCGCCAGGTCCTCACCACCGGCATGCCGCTGCTGGACCAGTACCACGTGGGCCGGCCGCGCAACGATCCCGGACAGCAGCACGCCTGGTCACTGTCCTTCTACCGGCTGGAGGACTCCAGCGGCCGGGTACTGGGAGCGGCCGCCTCCGTCGTGGACGTCACCGAGCGGCACCAGGCCGCCGCGGAGGCGGACCGGGCGCGCAGACGGCTGGCGGTCATCGCGGACGCCTCCGCGCGGATCGGCACCACCCTGGAGGTGGAGCGCACCGCCCGCGAGCTGGCCGAGGTGGCGGCACCGGTGCTGGCTGACGTGGTCGCGGTGGACGTGCTGGACTCCGCGCTGGCCTGCCGCCGGACGAGCCGCCCGGAGCACGGACCCGAGCTGTTCCGGGCGCTCGCCCTGAAGGCGGCCCACCAGACCGTGGCGACCCGCGCCGCCGACCCGCCGGGCGACCTGGCCGCCTACGCCGGGGACCGGCTGGTGACGCTGTGCGTGCACACCGGGCGCCCGGTGCTGGTCCCGCACGTGCAGGCAGCCGACCTGCCGCGGATCGCGCGGGACGCGGACGGCGAGGCGCTGCTCGCGGAGGCGGGCGTGCACTCGTACCTGGCGGTGCCGCTGATCGCGCACGGCGAGGTGCTGGGCGCGCTGGACCTGAAGCGGACCCTCAACCCGCTGCCCTTCGACGAGGACGACGTGGTGCTGGCGGCCGAGATAGCGGGCCGGGCCGGGGTGGCGATCGACAATGCGCGCTGGTTCCAGAGCGTGCGCAACACCGCGCTCACGCTGCAGCGCAGCCTGCTGCCCGACCACTCCCTCCGCCACACCGGCCTGGAGGTGGCCTCCCGCTACGAGCCCGCGCAGGCCACCAGCGAGGTGGGCGGCGACTGGTACGACGTGATCCCGCTGGCCGACGACCGGACCGCCCTCGTGGTCGGCGACGTGATGGGCAACGGCATCGACGCGGCCGCCACCATGGGCCGGCTGCGCACCGCGACCTGCGCCTACGCCGACCTGGACCTGGCCCCGGGTGCGGTGCTGCGCCATCTGGACCGGATCACCTGCGACCTGGAGCACTACATCGTCACCTGTCTGTACGCGGTGTACGACCCCGCCACCAACCGGTGCACGGTCGCCAACGCCGGGCATCTGCCGCCCGCCCTGGTCCGGCCCGGCCGGCCCCCGGAGTTCCTGGGCCTGCCGCCCGCCGCGCCGCTCGGGGTGGGCGGGATCCCGTTCGAGGCGGTCACCGTCCCGATGGAGCCCGGCGATCTGCTGGTGCTGTACACGGACGGACTGGTGGAGACCCGGCAGCACGCCATCGACGACCGGCTGGAGACGCTGCTGTCCCTGCTGGGCGAGCCCGGCCCCTCGCTGGAGGAGGTCTGCGACCGGCTGGTGCACGGCCTGCGCCACCCCGACGACCACGACGACGTGGCCCTGCTGCTCGCGCGAGTGGTCGACCACCCGTAGCGCCGCCGCGTGGTGGGGTGCGGTGGGTGATGCGAGGCTGGGGTGCACAGGTGTTGGAGGAGGGAATCCAGGAGGGCCGATGGGACGGGACGTCCCGGCGCTCGTCTTCACCCGCGAGGACCGCCGCCGGTACCGCATCAAGATGCAGGAGTGCCTCGACGCGTTCGCCCAGATGCTGCGCGAGTCGCGGTTCGACAGTGACCGGCCCCGGGTCGGGCTGGAGATCGAGCTGAACCTCGTGGGCGCCGACGCCGAGCCCGCGATGCGCAACAGCGATGTGCTGGAGGCCATCGCGGACCCCTCCTGGTCGACCGAGCTGGGCCGGTTCAACCTGGAGATCAACGTGCCGCCGCGCCGGCTGACGGCGGGTGGTCCGGACGCCTGGGAGGTGGAGATCCGGGCGGCGCTCAACCATGCCGAGGACCGGGCCCGTACGGTCGGGGCGCGGCTGGTGATGGTCGGCATCCTGCCCACGCTGCGCCAGGCGGACATCGGGGTGGCCGCGCTCTCGGAGAACCCGCGCTACCGGCTGCTCAACGACCAGGTGTTCGCGGCGCGGGGCGAGGATCTGCGCATCGAGGTGGACGGCGTGGACCGGCTGCGCTCCTACGCGGACTCGATCACCCCGGAGGCGGCCTGCACCAGCACCCAGTTCCATCTCCAGGTCTCCCCCGAGGACTTCGCGGGCTACTGGAACGCGGCGCAGGCCATCGCGGGGGTGCAGGTGGCACTCGCGGCGAACTCGCCGTTCCTGTTCGGCAAGGAGCTGTGGCACGAGACCCGTATCCCGCTGTTCGAGCAGGCGACGGACACCCGGCCCGAGGAGATCAAGGTGCAGGGGGTGCGGCCGAGGGTGTGGTTCGGGGAGCGGTGGATCACCAGCGTCTTCGACCTGTTCGAGGAGAACCTGCGGTATTTCCCCGCCCTGCTGCCGCTGTGCGACGAGCAGGACCCGGCGGAGACGCTGGACCGCGGCGACATCCCGGAATTGGCCGAGCTGACCCTGCACAACGGCACGATCTACCGCTGGAACCGCCCGGTGTACGCGGTGGCCGCCGGCCGGCCGCACGTCCGGGTGGAGAACCGGGTGCTCCCGGCGGGCCCGACGGTCGCGGACACCCTCGCCAACGGTGCCTTCTACTACGGGCTGACGCGGGCCCTGGTGGAGGAGGACCGGCCGGTGTGGTCGCGGATGTCGTTCTCGGCGGCGGAGGAGAACCTGCACACCGCCGCCCGGCACGGCATCGAGGCGCTGCTGTACTGGCCCGGCATGGGCGAGGTGCCGGTGCCGGAACTGGTACTGCGGCGGCTGCTGCCGCTGGCGCACCGGGGTCTGGAGCTGTCCGGCATGGACGCGGCGTGGCGGGAGCCGCTGCTCGGCATCATCGAGCAGCGGTGTGTCACGGCCCGCAACGGCGCGGTGTGGCAGAAGGAGACGGTACGCAAGCTGGAGGACACCACGCACACCAGCCGGCACGAGGCGCTGCGCCGGATGACGGAGCTGTACATCGACTACATGCACCTCAACGCCCCGGTGCACACCTGGCCGGTGGACTGAGGCGAGGCGTCGCGTCCGCTGGTGTTCACCCGGGGAGCCGTCCCGTCGGCGCTCAGCAGTTCGGGACGCACTAGAGAATGCGGCGTGCCGTCGCCGCCGGCGAGTTCCCACTCGCCCCCGCCGGACATACGTCCGTCGCCCGGCGGGGGGTCGCTGAAGCTGAAGACGACGGCGCTGCGCGGGATGCCGGACATCTCGAACCGTCCGTCGGCCCCGAACCTCACCGTGCCGCCCCCGGTACCCTGCCAGACGCACGTGAGCTGGTCGGAGCCGAGCTCGGCGCCCTCGTCCGGTCCGCATGCCGCCAGGGCGGAGATGCCGAGCAGGACGAGGCAGGGAAGGACCGCGATCGCCGCGCCTGTACGTCGTACCTTCATGCCAGCCTACTGGTAGATGGTTTCCTGCCACTTGACGTCGACGCGGAAGCCGGCGAAGTAGCCACCCGTTTACGCCGGCCGCAGGCCGCAGGGTCACTGGCCGCCAGGCGCGGGCGCCGACAGCAGGACCGACCGTGCCGGCTCGAACAGCTTCCCCCGAGCCTCCGCGCTCCGAGCCTCAGCCTGCCGGTACTGCTCGATGCACCTGCCGATGACCTCGGCATCCGAGGCGCACAACGCCCGATTCGGCACACGCCCCAGAGGTGCCGTCTCATGACAATGGTTCCTCGCTGTCAGGCTTGGCCGGCGTAGGACGTGAGGCGATCGGCGAGCGCGATGACGAGGTCGCGCAGTTCAGCGGGGCGCTCGATGACGAACGGCCGGTCGAGTGAGGTGAGTACTGGCGGCAACCAGTCGAGCCGCTCGGCCCGCAGCTGGACGCGCAGCCAGTGCTCGGCCGCCGGATCCTGGCCGGCCGCGGGCTTGTGATCCTCGATGCTCGCGACGCTGGCGGGGAGGCGCGCGCGGATCTGCTCAACTGTCCCGTGGATCCGCAAGATCACCTCGTGCCGGTACTCGGCTGTGGCGAATCCTGACAATACGCGCTGTGCTGGACCGGGACCCACGGGCGCTTCGAATGAGCCGGGCAGGGTTCTCGCCTCTGCGATGCGGTCGAGCCGGAAGGTTCGGTCCTCACCGATCTGGGCGTCCTTGCCCGTGACGTACCAGCGGCCCGCATGGGCGACGATCGCGTAGGCGTGCAGTGTGCGTTCGCTGCGCCGTCCGTCCCGGTCGGTGTAGCGGATCGAGGCCGGTCGGCGGTGGCGCACGGCATCGGCGATGGTGAGCAGGACCCCGGCGTCCGGGGTGTCGAACTCGCCGGACTGATCCGTGAAGGCGAGAGCTTCCAAGAGGGTGTCGAGCCGACGGGCGATGTGCTTGGGCAGCACCCGCCGGATCTTCGCCGACGCCGTCTCGTTTGCCGTCCGCTCCGTCGTCGTCAGCCCTGCCCGGCGGCCCGCGACCAGACCGAGCAGCACGGCCAGCGCCTCGTCGTCGCTGAGCATGAGCGGAGGGAGGCGGTACCCGGGAGCCAGTCGGTAGCCGCCGTAGCGGCCGCGCACCGACTCCACGGGCACGTCCAGGTCAATCAACTGGTGCACGTACCGCCGCACAGTGCGCCCTTCGACGCCGAGACGGTCGGCCAGTTCGGCCACGGTCCGAGTGCCGCCCGACTGCAGCAGCTCCAGGAGTGTCAGCACGCGGCCGGTGGGTCGGGGCATGTTCGCAGCCTAACTCGAATACAGGACCGATCCTGTCCACTATTTCTCCTAACCTGCGACGTGTACGCCTCCAGCACAGCGAAGGGGATTCCCATGGACTTCATCTCGATCCGCATCATCACAAGCGACGTCGCACGCCTCGTTGAGTTCTACGAGCGCGCCACAGGGGCGCAGGCGACGTGGGCCAACGAAGACTTCGCCGAACTCAAGACCGCGGGCGCCACGCTCGCGATCGGCAGCACCCGCACTGTCGCGCTGTTTGCCCCGGGCTCTGGTCGCCCGGCGGACAGCAACGGCCTGATCATTGAGTTCCTCGTCGACGACGTGGACAGCACTTACAACAACCTGACCGCCTTCGTCACCGACTTCGTCAACGAGCCCACCACGATGCCCTGGGGCAACCGTTCGCTGCTGTTCCGCGACCCTGACGGCAACCTCGTCAACTTCTTCACCCCCGTCACCCCGGAGGCCATCGCAAAGTTCGCACGCTGACGTCACACACAGCCGCTCACTCCTGAGCCTTGAGATCCCAGGGCTGCCGATGAACGCGGCCACCGAGTCCAGGAGCGCGACGAACAGGGGATATGGGAACGCACCACTGACCGCCGAAGGACGTCGGCGCTTGTGCCTGCGGGTCGATGCCGGACGGCCCGCGCCGAGAAGTGCGCCCGGCGCCCCAGGTGACGACCGGGCCCGCCCGCGTCAGGAGCCGAACGCCGGGTGTCGGTAGGAACCCTGTCACCAGCTGCAAACGGTGGCGACTACTCCTCCAGGCCCTCACTCTCCCCTTCCGGGCTCGGCGGCTGCCGCAACGTTCGGATCGCCGCCGCGTGGAAGTCGAACCGTGCCGTGTTGGCCCGGGCTGTCACCGGGTTCCACTCATCCCAGTGCGGGCAGGTCGCGCCGGTTGCCATTTGAGTTGCCATCACGTCCCTCATCTCCCGAAAGGCGTCCTCCAGCGCCCGTACCGCAACGTCGATCCGCTGAGGGCCCCAACAACTCCACGCGTTCGAGATCCCTCAGGACCGCACGCCGTGCCTCTTCCAGCAGACGGCGTGGTTCCTCAGTCGGGTCGTCGAGCCGGTCACCCTGCTGGTACTCACATACTCGCGATTCCCACGACTGTTGCAGGCGCTGGAGGGTGTCCACCGTGGTGTCCCAGGTGTCTACGAATGCCAGGTAGGCCTGCTGGCGTTGCCCGCGTACCATTGACCGTGTTCGACGGTGGCCTGGTCGGTGGTCTGCCGCTGGCCGGCCCTGTAGCCGATGTATGCCACTGCGAGGGCGAACAGTCCGCCCGCTATAGCAGTGAAGATGGTTGCCGCTGCGTCGCTCATGGTGCGCATCCTGCCGTTTGCGGTGGATGACAGGGTTCTTGCCCGGCCTTCAGCCCAAGTGGACCAGCCCTTGACGTCTGGTCCACTGATCCCGGGGCCGTACTCGAACCGAATCCCCGGCACGGGCATCGGCCGCTCCGGCTCCGCGCCGACCGCGGATAGGCTCGACCAGGTCCGCGAGAGCGCCGAGGCCCTGGTTTTGGGCACTGAGAGGTCGTCGATGCACCATCCGGACCCGCGATATGCCGTTCGGCTTGCCACGTATGGGACCGTGGCCACGCGCTTGTCCCTGCTGAGTGACCGTCGGCTCGGTGAGGTCGTCGCTGCCGCCGACCCGCTCGGATCCGGTATCGGTGGCAGGTCGGCGGAGCTGGACATCGACGGCAGGCGGGTGTTCGTCAAGCGGGTGCCTCTGACGGACACCGAGTTGCGGCCGGAGAATGTGCGGTCAACGGCGAACGTCTTCCAACTGCCGATGTTCTACCAGTATGGGGTGGGCTCAGCGGGGTTCGGGGCTTGGCGAGAGCTGGCCGTGCATGTCATGACCACCAATTGGGTCCTCGGGAATGAGTACGAGGGTTTCCCGCTGATGTACCACTGGCGCATTCTGCCCGACTCCCCTCCTGAAGGGGTCGCCGACGAGTTCGGGGGCATCGACGGGGCAGTCGCGCACTGGGAGAGATCATCGGCCGTGCGTGAGCGGCTGGAGGCCATCGGCCGGTCTTCGTCCAGCCTGGTTCTCTTCCTGGAACACGTCCCGCAGACACTCGGCGGCTGGCTGCATGACTACCGGACCGCCGCGCCGGAGGGCGGGGAGAGCTCGCCGTACCCGTGGGTGGAGCAAGCCCTGGCGCGCGGCACCGCCTTCATGAGCTCGCACGGACTCGTTCACTTCGACGCACACTTCGCCAATGTCCTGACCGACGGACAGATGTTGTACTTCGCGGACTTCGGACTCGCCCTGAGTTCCGACTTCGAACTGTCAGTCACCGAGGCGGAGTTCCTCTCCGAGCACCTCGCGTATGACCGCTGCCACACCGTGAGTCATTTGCTCCGCCATCACCTGCCCGATGGCCTGCGTGGCGGGATGGAACACGAGGCATTCCTGCGGGAGTGGGACACAGGCCACCGGCCCGATGGCGTCCCAGGCGAGATTGCCTCGATCCTCAACCGGCACTCCCGAGCTGCCGTGATCTTCGGCGAGTTCGCCCATCGACTGCTCACGAAGACCAAGCGGACGCCGTTTCCGGCCGCCGAGGTCGGGCGGGCCTTGGGCCCTGCGGTCGCGGCACCCCACTGACGCCGGCCTTCGGCAGAAGCTCACCCTCAGGACGTCGCGGGACGGGTGGGTTGCCGGGGGCCGGGGCGGCGTCGCAGTTCGAGGTTCTCGCTCTGGGAGGCTTCGACAGCCTGGCGATGGGCTGTCCTCGGCGAATCATCTCCCGCAGGCCCTTCTCGTCGCAGACCTGGACGTGATCATCAGCGTGGAGATCTCCACCGATCTCGTTGCCGACATGCTGCCGAAGTCGCCTCCCACATGCTGGACGAGGGCCCTATGGGGCGCCCGTAGGCTGGAGCTTCTCGGGGCCCTTCTGGAGGCTGGCATGCCCCGAACCGTGTGGAGCGGCGCCATATCGTTTGGCCTGGTCACGGTACCGATCAAGGTCGTCTCCGCCACCGAGGACCACTCGGTCCACTTCCACCGGGTCCACACCGCGGACGGCGGTCGCGTCCGGAACCGCAAGGTGTGCGAATCGGAGGGCCGCGAGGTCAGCCAGGCCGAGATCGGCAAGGGCTACCAGTTCACCAAAGACCTCATCATCCCGCTCAGCGACGCCGACCTCCGGTGATCGACTCCATCGGCCGGCACCTTGCCCCCGCACCGTTCCCCACCACTCCCGACGGCTACCGGCGCCTGTTGGAGTGGCTGCGCTCGCACGGTGATGTGCTCGCCGTCGGGGTCGAAGGCACTGGCGCCTACGGCAAGGGGATCGCGCCTGCTGGTTGTGAGCGGGCGCGATCGCCTTCTGTTCGGCCGGGCCGGCCCTAGCAGTCGGCTGCCCGACGAGTCGGGACGCGGTGGTCAAGCTGATTGGGCATCAGCCACGGATGAGGATGTCGATCACGAACAACACCACGCCGATCAGACCTAGTGCGACGCCGATCTGGATGAGCCGTACAGGCAGCTTCTGTCTCCTGCCCGTCATCATGATGTGCACGCATCTATGAAGCCGAGTCCTGTGCCGACCAAGCCGATACCGCCTCCGATGGCTGCCACGGATGCGGGAGTGCCCAGCCCACCACTGCCCACCGCTCCGGCGATACCTCCGGCGACGCTGAGGACCCCGCCGACGATCCAGACGCCTCCAGCTATACAACCGAGGGTGCTTGTGCCGGTCGGGTCGATGGCGTTCACGGGATTGCCGGTGGCGTAGAGGTAGGCATTGGTCTCCTTGCCGGAGGGGTCGGGCTGGGTGAAGCGGCCCAGAGTGGGGTCGTAGTAGCGGGTGCCCATCTTGTACAGGCCTGTGCTGTCGAGATAGGCGCCCGTGTGCCCAAAGGGCTGGTCGACGAGGCTGTTGTTGCCGGCACGGGCGCCGCCGGTGGGGCTGTAGTCCCACCGGCCCTGCTTGGCGCCGGAGTTGTCCACGAGGGCGGATGGGGCGCCTTGGTCGTCGGTGACGTAGTAGTACGGGGTGCCGCCGCTGGTCATGCCGATCAGTGTGCCCGCGGGATCGCGGACGAATCCGGTGCTCTTGCCGTCGGCGGTGGTGGTGGAGATGCCCGCGGGGCCCTGGTCGATGCGGGTGGAGCCGGCGGTGAGGCGGTTGGAGCTGTCGGTGCCGGCGTAGGTGTAGCGGCTGGTGGTGCCGCCAGTGGTGAGGGCGGTGAGCTGGTTGAAGTCGTTGTACGTCTCACCGGTGCGCGGGAGTTGTCCTGCGGCGGAGAGTTCGTTGCCGTTCTTGTCGTACGACCAGCCAGTGGTGTCGCCGTTCATGCCGGTGATCTGGCTGGCCGCGTTGTAGGTGTAGCTGGTCAGGCCGCTGCTCGCGGAGCACGACGATGCGGACCCCGAGGTGGCGGTGATGTTGCCGGCCTTGTCGTAGCAGTACAGCCAGGACGCGTTCTTCGTCGAGCCGGCGTTCTCCTGGGTGTAGCTCAGGCGGGACTGGCTGTCGTAGGTGTAGGAGATCGTCTTGTCGGCGCCCGGGTCGGTGCGGGTCTGGATCTGATCGGTGTCGGTGCCGTCCGCGAGCTTGTAGCTGTAGTTGTAGGTGTACAGCGTCGCGGTCGGGGTGGTCGCCTTGATCTGGGTGGGGCGGTCGGCGTTGTCCCATTGGGCGCTTTGCGTGGTGCCGCCGGGGAGTTTGGTGGCTGTGCGGTTGCCGTCCTCGTCGTAGGTGAAGGTCGTGGTCGCGCCTGCTGGGTCCTTCAGCGAGGTGAGGTGGTTGGCCGCGTCGTAGCCGTAGGTGGTGGTGCCGTTGGGGTCGGTGAGCGTCTTGAGGTTGCCGGCCGGGTCGTAGCCCTGGCTGTAGACCGCGCCGTCGGCGAGGGCGCGGGTGGCTTCCCGGCCGAGTCCGTCGTAGGTGTAGGTGAGGGTGCCGGAGGCATCGGTCTGGGTGAGCAGGTTGCCGTCGTGGTCGTAGGTGTAGCCGACGGTGAGGTTTCCGCTGCCGCCTGAGGTGGCGACCTTGGTGACGCGGTCGTGGTCGTCGTAGGTGTACGTGGTGGTGACGCCGCGTCCGTCGAGGACGGCGGCCGGGCGGCCGAGCACGTCGTAGGTGTAGGTGGTGGCGCCCAGGGGCGAGGGGGGTGTGGTCTTGCTGAGGTTGCCCCGGCCGTCGTAGGAGTACGACGTCTTGTTGCCCGGCCCCCGGCGGGGCGGTCAGCCCGCCGCGTCCCCGGACCGGGACCGCACCCGCTCCTCCAGCCGCCGCAGGCTGCCGTCCAGCGCCTCGCCGACCGCCTGCTCGCCCGGGTCGTGCGCCTCGTCGAAGAAGGACAAGTGCACGATCACCTCGCTGGGGCCGCTGTCGATGCCGGACACCTGGAGCCAGCCGGCGTAGGCGCCCTCCTCCCGGGTGCCCCACTCCAGCCGCATCTGGTCCCGCTCCGAGCGCAGGAGCGCGGGCACGTCCTGGCCGGAGCGGTCCTCGTGCACGGTCACGGCAGGGAGGTCCGCCGCCTCGACGTGCACGGCGTCGGGGATCCAGGTGTCGAGCTGGCCGACGTCGGCGGCCTGGTCGAAGACCTGCTCGGGCCGCGCGTGCATCGTGCGGGAACGTTCGTACTCGGCCATCGTGGTACTTCCCTCCGTGCGGGAGCGGTGTTCCGCCCGCGTGCCCCTTCCGCGGCGCCCGAAAAGCGCGCCGTGCCCGCCCGTCCCATGCCCGGCTCAACGGCCAGCTCCCGATGGAGTCACTCAGCCCGGATCGCTGGGCCGCCGGTGCTAGACCTACGCTGGAGAGGCTCGGGGCAGCAGCGGAGGTAGCCCATGCCCCAGACGGTTACCGCAAGGTATGCGAGCGGGAGAACCGAGAGGTACATGGGGCCGAGGCAGGTCGTGCCTACGAGATGCCCGATGGCCGCCTGGTCCCCGTCACCGACCAGGATCTGCGTGATCTGCCGCTGCCGATGGCCCGCGCGATCGAGATCGTCGCCTTCTTGCCGACCAGCGCCGTGGACCCGATCCGACTCGGCGGCGCTGGCTACTACCTCGCCGCAGACGGCGGCGTGGCAGCCAAGCCCTACACGTTGCTGCGCGAGGCGCTGGCCCGCTCCACCAGGGTCGCAGTCGCCCGGTTCGCCTGCATCGAGGCGAAACAGCAAGGCCGCCCGGCGCCGGAGGCTCCGGCGGCGGCGCCGTAAGAGAGCTTTCACGGCGCCTGCCAGGCCCACCTCCGCGCGGCGTCGCCCAGTCCACGTGAACTGCACGGGGACACGGCCCCGCGAGCGGCATCTGTCGACGGGAAAACGGCCCTGAGCCGGGTCTTCATATCTCGATTTCAGCGGCCTGCTCCACAGTGACCCCGCTGGAGAGGCGGGGACCTCCACAGTGCTAAACATTTGTGTAGTGCGGCATCTGGCGACATGCTTGCGAAGTCGGCAGAGGAGCGCGTTGGACGAACGGCACATGACCGGAGGAGCTCCGGATGGATCTCCAAGCGAGCGGCCCCCCGAGCGATTCCCCGGCAGCGGAAGCCTGGCGACAGCTTGCGATCACATGGCGTAACCGCGCCCTCATGCTGCTGGACCATCTGTCGTTCCCGGTCGCCTTCTGCGACGGCGATGGCGTGATTTTCCTGGCGAACCCCGCGATGGCCGCGGAGTGGGGGATGTTCTCGGGACAGATGGTCGGGCACAACGCCCTGGACTTCTTCCGTCCCCGCGCCGGCACCCTGCTCCAGCCGATCGCGGAAGCCGTGCGGCTGCGTCGCCGGGCCCGGTACCCCGTCGAGGTGACCTGGCTGACCTCGAACGGTGTCGAGCGGTACGGCGAGATGGACATCGACCCGGTAAGTGATAGCCCGGACGCGCCGCTGGCACTGATGCTGCTGTTGAGGGTCGGGGGTGAACGCGGCGAGTCACCTGCCGCGGAGGCGGCCGAGTACGCGCGGGTGAGCGCTCTCGAAGCGCGGATTCTCGCTTCGACGGCGGCCGGAGAAACGACCGCGCGCATCGCCAAGACGGTCGGCCTGACATCGGACGGGGTCAATTATCACCTGGCACGACTGTCTCAGCGCTGGGGCGTGCGCGGGAAGGCTGCGCTGGTCGCCCGCGCCTATTCATTGGGGGTCCTGGACTCGATGAACTGGCCCCCCACCTCTGCCGCACCTCGATGAGCGCGCAGCATGTGCCGTCCGAGGACTGACGCTCTAGTCTGGCGAAGACGGCGGAGCCCGTCCCTCGCACGCGCTGGGAGACCCATGCAAATTCGCCACCAGCTCCAGGCCCAGCGTCGCGAAAAGGCGCGGGAACGGGAGAGCCTCAGCGTTGCGGAACTCCTTCAAGAGCTGCGCGCGGTGCAAACGGGCGTGCAGATCCTTTTCGCTTTTCTCCTCGGCCTCGCTTTCAGCGGTCGTTTCACGAATTTGGACGATGTCGAGCTCGGTGTCTACGTCGCGACCCTCGTTCTGACAGTCATCACTACAGCGCTCATCGCCACTCCCATCGCGCTGCATCGCCGGATGGGCCACGACGGATCCAGTCCCCGCATCGTCCCCATCGCGGCGCTCATGGCAGAGATCGGATTTGTGCTGTTGGCTCTGGCCCTCAACGGCGCGATCCTGCTCGTCACGACCTTCGTACTGGGGCGTCTCGCCGGCATCTGCATCACGATCATGACGACATCGGTCTTCGTCGCGCTGTGGCTCGTACTCCCGTGGGTGCTGCGTCCCACACGGGCCGCAAGGGTGTCGCACCGCCAGTCCGGCGCCGGCCAGCGAGTGAAGGCATCACGCGCCCCGTGACGAGCGGAACACGGGCCGGTCACGAGGCCATGTGGCGGGTGATCAGCTCCAGCAGGCGCAGGACGGCCGCGTCCGCTTCCGGCCGGTGCACCGCCACCAGGGAGGTCTCCAGATAGGGCGAGTCCCCCCTTAGAGGCACGAAGGTGACTTCGGGGACACGGAAGTCACGCAGCCGCTCGGGCAGGAGGCTGACACAGAGTCCGGAGGCGACGTAACTGAACAGCCCGGTCAGGTCGTCGGACACGGCACGACTGCGCGGAGTGAACCCCGCTTCGTGACAAGCCAGTTGCACTTGATGGGCCAGGGCCGGCAGCACTGCGGGATCGGGCAGGACGAAGTCCTCTTCACTCAAGTCGCCCAGCGCGATTTCGGCGGCGCCGGCCAGCGGGTGGTCATGCGGCACCGCCGCAGCGATGCGTTCGACGGCGAAGCCGCGGCTGACCAGGTCCGCCGAGAGCGGTGAAGGGTCGCGGAGGAATCCCAGATCCAGGGTGCCGGATCGGACCAGCTCGGCGAGGGCTGCCGCCGAGTCCTGGTGGAGGTGTACACGCAGGCCGGGCAGCTCCTCGGCGGCCGCCCGCAGCAGACGCGGCAGGTAGTGGTGGCTGAGAATGCTGACGTATCCCACCCGGACATCACCGGCCAGGCCGCCGGCCACCCGGCGCGCGCGCTCGATGGCCGCGGACTGGGCATCGAGCAGACGCTGCGCGTCCGCGGCGAACGTCTCGCCGGCCGCGGTCAACGACACCCCGCCCGACCCGCGCTCGAACAGACGCACCCCCAGCCCCCGCTCCAGACGCTGGATCGACTGGCTCAGCGGCGGCTGGCTCATGGACAGGCGTTCCGCGGCGCGGCCGAAGTGCTTCTCGTCCGCGACCGTCAGGAACTGCTCCAGCAGGCGCTTGGTCAGGTGAATATCGTCAATCATATCGGTCATGACTCAACTATATATTGGACAGACCCACAGCGCAGGGTGTCCACTGAGTTGTGGGTGCTCAGCACGAAGCGCCCTTCACCCCGAAAAACCGATTCGGGAGAGGTCTGCGCGTATCTGCGCGGACCACGACAGATACCCCGCCCCGCCCTCTGCGTGGCGCGCTTCTCCCCAGGAGGCTTTTATGCAGAAGCAGGATGTCGCCCGGCTCTTCACCACCCCCGTGGATGCCCCCGCCTATGCGCCCACCAGGTACCAGTTCACCAATCGCGAGTACCTCAACATCTACTACCGCACCGACCCCGACGCGCTGCGCCGGCTGGTTCCCGAACCGCTGACGGTGACCAACCCCTTGGTCCGATTCGAGATCATGCGCATGCCCGACGTCACCGGCCTGGGCGACTACACCGAGGCAGGCCAGCTCGTCGCCGTCGAGCACGAGGGCGAGGCGGGTGAGTTCAACCTCGCTATGTACGTCGACAGCGTCCCGGCGATCTCCAGCGGCCGCGAATACAGCGCGTACCCGAAGAAGTCCGGCTCCCCCTCCCTCTACGTGGACTCGGACACGTTGGTCGGCACGCTCGACTACGGCACCCTGCGGGTGGCCACCGCCACGATGGGCTACAAGCACCATGCCATGGACCTCGACGAGGCCCGTGCGGAGATCTGCTCGCCGAACTTCATGATCAAGACGGTGCCGAACTATGACGGAAGCCTGCGGGTGTGCGATCTCGTCCGCACTCAGGTCACCGACGTCACTGTCAAGAGCGCCTTCACCGGCCCCGCCCGCCTGGAGCTCTTCGCTCACGTGATGGCTCCGCTCTCGGACCTGCCCGTCCTCGAGGTCGTCAGCGCCAGTCACATCGTCACCGACCTGACGCTCAACCCGGTCAAGCCCGTCTACGACTACCTCGCCGCCTGATCCAGCGGCGACCGGACAACCCTCACCACCTCGTATTCCTCGAGAAAGGCTCGAACCATGACCCCCACCTCTGAGCCCGCGCCGGGTTCCTACAAGCGCGCCGCGATCATCGGCGGCGGCGTGATCGGCATCTCCTGGGCCGGCCTCTTCCTCGCCCGCGGCATCGAGGTCGTCATCAACGACCCCCGCAGCGACATCGAGGACCTCGTACTGGCGGGCCTCGACGAGATCACCCCCGCCCTGGCCGAGCTAGGTCTGCCCACCGAGAACCTCGCCGACGGGCTCACCTTCGAGGCCGATCTCGCCTCCGCCGTCTCCGGCGTCGACATCGTCCAGGAGAACGGCCCCGAGCGCCTCGAGCTCAAGCAGCAGATCTGGCAGACCATCGAGCAGAACGCTCCGGCCCACGCGCTGCTGGCGACCTCGACCTCCAGCATCCCGGCGACCGCCATCGCCCAGACGATGGCGCACCCCGAGCGCCTGATCGTGGGTCACCCCTTCAACCCGCCGCACCTCGTGCCGCTGGTGGAGATCGTGCCCGGCGAGAAGACCTCCGAGGCCACCGTCCGCCAGGCCAAGGCGTTCTATGCCGCGCTCGGCAAGAAGCCGCAGGTCCTGCGCAAGGAGATCCCGGGCTTCGTCGCCAACCGTCTGCAGTCCGCGATCTTCCGCGAGTGCGTCTACCTCGTGGCCCAGGGCGTGGTGACCGAGCAGGAGCTCGACGACATCGTCACCTCCTCCATCGGTCTGCGCTGGGCGGTCGGCGGACCCTTCCGCACCTTCCACCTCGGTGGTGGCCCGGCCGGACTGCCTCACTTCATCGAGCACCTCGGCCGTGCCATGGAGGCCAACATGTGGCCGGCCCTGGGCAACCCCACCTTCGACGACACCACCGTCGCCACCCTCGTCAACCAGGCGAACGAAGCTTTCGGCGGGGGCACCGTCGAGGAGCTCGCCGCTCAGCGGGACCGGGCGCAGATCGCCCTCATGCGCGCCCTCGGCGAGACGCCGGACTCCACCGCCAGCAACGCCTGACCAGCCTCTCCCTCCCCCCACCGCACCACACGTGAGAAACGAAGAGATCATGTCCCTCCCTGACAAGTCCCTCACCGGCAAGATCCAGAAGGCGATCGCCAACCCGGCCACGGACGACGCGTTCGACGTGCACGCCGAGACGAACGAGGTCCTCGCGGGTATCGGCCTGCAGCCCGGCGACACCGGCGGCCACATCACCTTCGAGGGCGCCGACCCGGTCGTCCCCAGCACCCTGCGCCTCGGCGCGGCCTCCGGCATCTCGCTGGTCGCCAAGTCCGCGGCCGTCGCGGCCCTGTGGAAGGACCGCACCGGACGCGGCCAGGACATCCACATGGACCTGCGCAAGGGCCCGCACCGCCTGTGCCCCTTCTACGAGGGCAAGTGGGAGCTCCTCAACGGCTACACCAGCGGCACCCCGTCCATCATCAACATGGCGTACGCCAACAACTTCTACCGCACCGCGGACGAGCGTTGGATGATGCCGTTCAACATCTACCCCAACATCAAGGTCGCCGCCCAGCGCCTGCTCGGCGTCGGTGACGTCCCCGAGCACGTCGCGGCCGCGATCTCGAAGTGGAACGCCCGGGAGCTGGAGCAGGCCGGTGCGGAGGCCGGCTGTGTCATGCCGATGGTGCGCACTCCTCAGGAGATCCTGCAGGAGGAGCAGTACAAGCAGGTGCTCTCCAAGCTGCCGCTGGTGGAGATCACCCGCATCGGGGACAGCGACCCCGAGCCGCTCCCCGCCAACCCCGTCGCCCCGTTCGACGGCGTGAAGGCGCTGGGCATGGGTCACATCATCGCCGGTGCCGGGGCGGGACGCGCCATGGCACTGCACGGCGCCGACGTGCTGAACCTGTGGCGGCCCTACGAGCTCGAGCACGACGTCACGTACAACACCACCAGCGTGGGCGTGCGTTCGGCCACGGTGAGCCCGTACACCAAGGAGGGCCTCGCCCTCATCCACAAGCTCCAGTCCGAGGCCGACGTCTTCTACGCCAACCGGCGCCCCGGCTTCCTGAACCGCGTCGGACTGTCCGAGGAAGAGGTCATCGCCCGCCGCCCCGGCGCGATCTACGCGACCGTGTCCCTGAACGGCAAGACCGGCCCGTGGAAGGACTTCCTCGGCTTCGACCAGACCGCGGGCGCCCTCACCGGCCTGCTGCACCTGGAGGGCGACGGCGACCAGCCGGCGCTGCCGCCCATCACCGTCGTCAACGACTACCTCGTGTCGTGGTTCATGACGGCCGGCATCGCCGAGGCCCTGCGCCGCCGCGCCAAGGACGGTGGCAGCTACCGCGTCCACGTCTCGCTGTCCCGCGTCGCCCTGTGGATCCTGTCCATGGGCATCTTCGACCAGGAGTACGCGAAGCAGATCGCGGGGACGGGCGAGCTGCACGCCTACCCGGACCCGGAGCTGTTCACCGCCGAGACCCCCCTCGGCCACTATCAGGGCATCACCGACCAGGTGCGCATGTCCGACACCCCCGGCGCCTACCGTCAGATCCTCGTCCCGCGCGGCTCCCAGCGCCCGGAGTGGCTGACCACCGCCTGACCGTCGGTCTCCGACAGTCCACTCGTCCGTGCAGAACCCCTGACGGGCTGACCGGGCCGGCCGCCCACAGGTCACCACCGTGCCCGACCCCGCGAAACGGAGCCGGGCACGGTGGTTCCTGGGGGCGGCCCGCGCCAAATCCTCCCGCGCCGTGTCACCCCGCCAGTGCCGCGCGCCCGCATCCACATAAAAGGAGCCGGCCTTCATGACCACTCCGACCGCCGTCCACCCCGCACCCGCACGAATACACCACGCCTCCCCCGGTCGGCGCTCCACCGTCGTCCGGCTCGTCGCCCTGATGATCGGCCCGGTCCTGGTGTGTCTGGGCCTGGGGCTGAGCTACCTCGGCGCGTTTCACAACCCGCAGCCCCATGACATGAAGGTGGCGGTCGTGGGCTCCTCGCCCAAGACCAAGGTTCTGGCGCAGACCATCAAGGACAAGGCCGGCAACGGCCTGGACGTCACCACGGTGCCCACCCGGCGACAGGCCCGTGAGCACCTGCTGGACCGCGACCTCGTCGGCGCCTACGTGCCGACCCCGAAGCACCCCGAACTCCTGGTGGCCCGGGCCGGTTCCAATTCGAACGCGAACGCGGCGCAGTCCGTCTTCCGGATGGTCACCGACAAGCAGGGCGTGCCCCTGAGGGTCACCGACGTCGCGCCGCCCGCGCCGCAGGACCCCAATGGTGGTGGCCTGTTCTTCCTGCTGATCACCCTCAGCGTCGCGTCCTACTGCTGCGTGCTCGTCCTGGCACCCCTGGAGAAGGTGCTCGGCATGCGGGCCCGCGCGATCATGGGGCTCGGGGCCTGCCTTGCCGTCAGTGGTGTCGGCATCCTGCTCGCCGGCCCCGTCTTCGATGTCGTCGACCACTCCTACGGCTCCGTCTGGGCCATGAGCCTGCTCTACTGCGTCGGTGTCTTCGCCGTCGGTCTCGGGCTGCAGACCTTCCTCAAGCAGCTCACCCCGCTGGTGCTGATGGGCCTGTTCGTCATGCTGAACCTGACCAGCGCAGGCGGTCTCATGAGCCCGGAGATGCAGAACAACTTCTTCGGAGCGCTGCACTCCTTCTGGAACGGCGCCGCATTCGTCGAAGGCGCGCGCAGCATCCTCTACTTCGACCACCACGACCTCGGCTCGCACCTGCTCTCCCTGTGGCTGTGGCTGGCTGCCGGAGTCCTCCTGACCCTGTTGGCCGCCCGCACCGAGACGCGGCGCAAGGGCGTCCTCGGACCCGAGTCCGAGGCGGACGAGCCGGATGCCCGGCCTGAGCCGGAAGCTGCGGTGCTGCTTTCCCACCCCGGCGCGGAACTCTTCGAGGCCGTCGCCGAGGAGCTGGCAGCCGCAGAGCGGGAGGACCGATGACGCCCCGTTTCATCTTCCAGCAACAGGGCGTTCTCTCGGCCCTGACTTGTGAATGTGTTCACATTCACAAGAGCGCATTCATGAGCGTGAGGAGTGCCCGATGAACCTGGCCATGGCACCGGAAACGCTCGCACGCTGGCAGTTCGGAATCACCACCGTCTACCACTTCCTCTTCGTCCCGCTCACCATCAGCCTCGCGGCGATCACGGCGGGCCTGGAGACCGCGTGGGTGCGTACGAGCAAGGAGAAGTACTTCCACGCCACCAAGTTCTGGGGGAAGCTCTTCCTGATCAACATCGCGATGGGCGTGGTCACGGGCATCGTGCAGGAGTTCCAGTTCGGCATGAACTGGTCGGACTACTCCCGCTTCGTCGGTGACGTCTTCGGTGCCCCGCTCGCCATGGAGGCGCTGATCGCCTTCTTCTTCGAGTCGACCTTCATCGGGCTGTGGATCTTCGGCTGGGACAAGCTGCCGAAGAAGCTCCACTGCGCCTGTATCTGGATGGTCTCCCTCGGCACGATCCTCTCCGGTTACTTCATCCTGGCGGCCAACTCCTGGATGCAGCACCCCGTCGGCTACACGATCGACGAGAAAACGGGCAAGGCGCGGCTCACCGACGTCTGGCTCGCCCTCACCCAGGAGACCACGCTCGTCGGGTTCGCCCACGTCCTCACCGCGGCCTTCCTGACCGGCGCGGCCTTCATGGTCGGCATCTCCTGCTTCCATCTGTGGCGGGCCAAGCGGGCCGAAACCGCGGGCGAACAGCCGAGCGAGAAGCGGTCCAAGCAGATCTCGGCACTGCGCATGTCGCTGCGGACCGGTCTGGTCATCGCGGTGATCGCGGGCCTCGGTACCGCACTGAGCGGCGACCGGATGGGCCAGGTCATGTTCGAACAGCAGCCGATGAAGATGGCTTCTGCCGAAGCACTGTGGGACACCCAGAGCCCGGCACCGTTCTCCGCCTTCGCCGTAGGCGACGTCGACCAGGGCCGCAACAGTGTCGAGGTGGAGATCCCCGGCCTGCTGTCCTTCCTCGCCCACCACAACTTCCACGAGGCCGTGCCGGGCATCAACGACATCGCCGAACACGAGGCGAAGCTCTACGGCGGGTCCCCCGGCGACTACCTGCCCAACGTCTTCATGACCTTCTGGGCCTTCCGTCTGATGATCACGTTCGGCATGGCGTCCTTCGCGTTCGGACTGGCCGGCCTGTGGCTCACCCGCCAACGCCGACTGGTGGCACCGCAGTTCCGCACCAAGGCGGACGAGGTGCCTCGCCTGATGCTCACCGCCGAACGCGAGCTGCAGCCCACCCTGACCAAATGGTTCTGGCGGATCGGCGTCCTCACCATGGGCTTCCCGCTGATCGCCAACTCCTTCGGCTGGATCTTCACCGAGATGGGCCGTCAGCCCTGGGTCGTCAACGGCCTGATGCGAACCGCTGACGCCGTCTCCCCCGGCGTCAGCGACGCCCAGGTGATCACGTCCATGAGCGTGTTCACCCTCCTGTACGCGGTCCTCGCTGTCGTCGAGGTCCGGCTCATGGCCAAGTACGCGCAGGCCGGCCCCGACATCACCGAGGAGCAGCCCGTGAGGGACCCGCGATTGCGGGGACCGCGCGGCACCGGCTCCGGCGAGGACACGGACGCCGACAAGCCCCTGTCGTTCGCGTACTGATACCCGGAAAGGAGACATCCGGTCATGCACCTTCACGACCTCTGGTTCGTACTGATCGCCTTCCTGTGGATCGGCTACTTCTTCCTGGAGGGCTTCGACTTCGGCATCGGCGTCCTCACCAAGGCCCTCGCCAGGAACCGCGCCGAGCGGCGGGTCCTGATCAACACCATCGGACCTGTATGGGACGGCAACGAGGTCTGGCTGCTGTCCGCGGTCGGCGGCACCTTCGCCGCCTTCCCCGACTGGTACGCCACCCTGCTCAGCGGCTTCTACCTGCCGTTCCTGCTCATCCTCGGCTGCCTCATCCTCCGCGGCGTCGCCTTCGAGTACCGCCACAAGCGCAGTGAGGAGCGCTGGCAGCGCAACTGGGAGCACACCATCTTCTGGTGCTCCTTGATCCCCGCCTTCCTGTGGGGCGTCATCTTCGCCGACATCGTCCGCGGCGTCCCCATCGGCGCGGACCACAACTACGCCGGGGACCTGGGCGACCTCGTGGGCGGCTACGCCCTGCTCGGCGGCATCGTCACGCTGGCACTGTTCACCTTCCACGGCGCGGTGTTCGCCACTCTGAAGACGCTCGGCGACGTGCGGGTACGGGCCCGGAGCCAGGCCCGCGTGCTGGGCCTCCTCACGCTGGCCCTGAGCGCGCCGTTCCTGATCTGGACCCAGGCCGAGTACGGCAGGGGCCGCAGCCTGGCCGCCGTAGTAATCGCGGGTGTCGCGCTGGCAGCGGCGCTCCTGCTGAACGGGCGTGTCCGGGAGGGCTGGGCGTTCGGGCTGTCCGGCACCGCTGTCGTCGCCGTCTTCTCCTCGCTGTTCCTGTCCCTCTTCCCGGACGTGATGCCCTCCACGCTCGACCCCGCGTGGAGCCTGACCGTGACCAACGCGGCGTCCGGCCACTACACGCTCACGATCATGACCTGGGTCGCCCTCATCGTCACCCCGTTGGTCATGTCCTACCAAGCCTTCACCTACTGGGTGTTCCGCCGCCGCATCGGCGTCCAGCACATCCCAGACGCGACGACGTCCGCCGCGCACTCCCCGAAAGGAATCGCCATGTCCCCCGCTCACGCGGCCCAGCCGCCCCGCATTCTGATCGTCGGCGGTGGCTACGCCGGCCTGTACACCGCGCTGCGCGTGCTGAAGAAGCTCCGCGGCGACGAGGCCACGGTCACCGTGGTCGACCCTCGCTCCTACATGACCTACCTGCCGTTCCTGCCGGAGGCCGCCGGAGGCAACGTCGCCGACCGCAACCTCGTCGCCCCGCTGCGGACCACCCTCAAGAAGGCCGAGGTCGTCACCGGACACGTGGTCGCCGTCGACCACACCCGAAAGACGGCGACGATCGTCCCTCCGGCCGGCGACGAGTACGAACTCGGCTTCGACCATCTCGTCGTCGCCACCGGCTCCGTCTCCCGGACCTTCCCCATTCCCGGCCTCGCCCAGCACGGCATCGGCCTGAAGACCGTCGAAGAAGCCGTCTCCTTGCGCAACCACGTGCTGTGGCAGCTCGACAAGGCCGACTCGACCACCGACCCCGAGGCGCGCCGCAAGGCCCTCACCTTCGTTTTCGTCGGCGGCGGCTTCGCCGGTGTCGAAGCCGTCGGTGAGATCGAGGACATGTGCCGCGACGCGGCGAAGAACTACCGCAACATCGGCCGTGAGGACATGCGCTTCATCCTCGTCGAGGCCGCGAACCGCATCCTGCCCGAGATGGGCCCCGACCTCGGTGTATGGACGAAGAAGAAGCTCGAAGAGCGCGGCGTCGAGGTGTACCTGAACACCTCGATGGAGTCCTGCACCGACCAGCAGGTGCTGCTCAAGAACGGGGTCGAGACTCCCGCTTCCACCATCGTCTGGACGGCCGGCGTCAAGCCCAGCCCGCTCCTCACCGGCTTCGGGCTACCGCTCGGCCCCCGCGGGCACATCGACACCGCTGCCACGCTCCAGGTCCAGGGCTTCGACTACGTCTGGTCCGCCGGCGACAACGCCCAGGTACCCGACCTCGCCGTCGGCGACGGCGCCTGGTGCCCGCCCAACGCCCAGCATGCCTACCGCCAGGCCAAGGTACTCGGCGACAACATCGTCGCCCGACTGCGCGGCCGCCGACAGAAGGAGTACAAGCACGCCAACCTCGGCGCGGTCGCCAGCATCGGCCTGCACAAAGGCGTCGCCATCATGTTCGGCAAGATCAAGCTCAAGGGCCTGCCGGCCTGGTGGTTCCACCGCCTCTACCACGGCGCGATGATGCCCACCGTCAACCGCAAGGTCCGCGTCTTCCTCGACTGGATCCTTGCCGTGTTCCTGCGCCGCGAGACCGTCGGGCTCCCCGAGATGGCCCACCCGCGCGACGCGTTCATCGACGCCGCCCTGCCTGTGCCGCAACTGCGCCGCGCCGAACGGGGCAACGGCTTGTCGCTCGTCACCGGCGACGACCACTCCGGTGGTGTGAGCACCACTCCATGACAACCGGGCCCGTCGGCGCGCGGGCGGCCTCAGCCGTCTCGCGCGCCGACGGGTCCTCCATGCGTTCGCGTCTCGACCGACATGTTGTGAACCCACAGGTGACAAGCGTGTCCTCTCCCCTGCCCCAGCCCTCCGGCGCGAGCTCGCGCACCGGGCGCCCGTTGTCGCGGTGCTCGTCTTCGCGGGCAGCATCGTCGCTCTGGTGCAGACTCTGGTGCTGCCGCTCGTCGGTGACCTGCCCCGGCTGCTGCACACCACGACCTCCAACGCGTCCTAGGTGGTCACCGCTCTGCTGCTCGCGGTTCGGCCATGGCGCTGGTGAGTGCCTCCCAGGGCATCGGTGGGGCGCTCGGCCTGCCTGCGGGTGCGTTCGTGACCGAACACGCCGACTGGCAGGTGCTGTACCTGGCATCTGCCGGGTTCGCGGCCGTCGCACTCCTTCTCGTCCGGCGTTGCGTACCGGAGTCGCCGGTGCGCACTCCCGGACGCTTCGACCTCGTCGGGGCGGCGGGGTTCTGGAAGATCCTGTGCGACTGCCGCCTGAGAGGCGACGGCGTGCGCCATGCAATGCGCGGCGTCGCCCGCCCACACAACCTCGCTCTCACGGGATGACCGCGCCGCATGCGGGATCTGAGAGGCCCACCGGAGACGGCTCTGCGCCTCGCAGTCTCGGAGGGGCTCAGTCGAGGCAGAACTCGTTGCCCTCAAGGTCCTGCATCGCAATGCAGGACTCGTTCTCGCCGTCGGCACGCATCGTTCGCACATGTACCGCACCGAGCGCGACCAGTCGTGTGCATTCGGCCTCAAGTGTGGCAAGGCGCTCCTCACCCACGAGCCCGATACCGGCCCGCACATCGAGATGCAGCCGGTTCTTGACGACCTTGCCTTCGGGAACTCGCTGGAAGAGCAGGCGCGGACCCACACCCGAGGGATCAGTGCACGCGAAGTAGATCGCCTCCTCCTCGGGCGGCAGCGAGCGGTGGTACTCCTCCCACGTGGCGAAGCCCTCCGGGACCGTCGGTACGACGTACCCCAGTACCTCACACCAGAAGGCGGCGAGGCGCGCAGGTTCCGCGCAGTCGA
This sequence comes from Streptomyces recifensis, assembly GCF_002154615.1. Taxonomy (NCBI): domain Bacteria; kingdom Bacillati; phylum Actinomycetota; class Actinomycetes; order Kitasatosporales; family Streptomycetaceae; genus Streptomyces; species Streptomyces recifensis. The sequence continues at coordinate 6,625 of NZ_MUNH01000237.1, read as the reverse complement.
AAGTCACTTGGAACTGCTTGATCGTTGACATCGGCGCACCCTACCAAGGGTGCCCCGCCGCCCTTTTCTAAGGTGGATCCCCATGCCGTCGAGATGTCGACCCGTCCCCGCCGAAACCTGGTCCGGATCGGACACCAGGCGATCAAAGCGAAGAGGCCACGAGAAGGACACAACCGTGGCGCGTAGCTGCGTGGCACAGATCAGTTACGGGACAGCCTTGAGCAAGCTGACGCATACACGCCGATGGGGCGAGAAATCGTCAGTTTCTCGCCCCATCGCTATGCGTTGGTCAGAGAGCGCCCTTGCCCGGTTCTCCGGCCGGGAGCGCTTCGAGGACGACCACGTCCGGGGGGCCGTCCAAGGCGCTGCCAAGGGCCTTTCCGACCCTGGCCATCACGGCTCCCTCGCGGTGCGCCTGGAGGTCCTGCTCGGAATCCCACTTCTCCACCATGACGAAGTGACCATCCGACCCCTTCTTCTTGTGCAGGGAATAACGGGAGCAGCCGCGCTCGGCGTGCACTTCCGGCACCGCCTCCCGAAACACCTTCTCGACGAGCCCCTCTTGTCCGGGCTTCGCAATCAGATGGGCAACGATGACAACCGGCATGACAACTACTCCTTGAATCGAGTTCTTCTTTCGCCAGCCTCAGCCGTGGCAGAGGGCTGGTACATCACCACGGAACTGCACCAACTGGTTGTACACCCAGGGGTAGTAGCGACTGTCGAGGCTATACGGGTCCTCACATCGGGTGATGTGCCGACGACTGAGGCCGCTTTCATCGGCGTGCTCTGCCGTGATCACATGAGAACCGCGTCCGCCGACCGGCGCGACAGCCGCTGAAGCAGAGCCGCCCGCGGCAAACAAAACACCTCCGGCAATCATTACAGAGGTGGCCGCCGACGCCATGCGCAATGTCAGCTTACCCATAGTCATCCCCTTGCCTTGTTCGCTGCTCCATTTGCACTGATTCATCCTGGGAAATGGAAGCGATTGAGTTTCACTACGACCGTACGCGCCACCCTCACACCGCAGCGCGGCTTTACTACATGTTCCTGTAGGCCGTCACCCATGGAAGTCCTTGATATTGCCGGTGACCTGTACCTTTCTGTTCCGCCCACCGAGGTGTTTCAACGCCCTCGCGGCAGTGTGGGCGCCGCATATGCCGTGGGCGGCGGGACCGGGTGGTGTCGCCGCCGAGCAGATGAAATGCCCCGGCACGCCGGTGTCGTACGGGTGCGGCGTCGGGCCAGGTCCGAGCAGCATCTGCCGGATGTCCTTCGCGCCGGCGATTTCCCGCCCACGAAATCGGGGTTGCCGGCGGCTAGGGCGGCAGGCGGATGGGGCGCGGTCCCGATAATTCGTCCCCCGTCACCTCGACCTCGATACGCTGCGTGAGGGCGTGGCCGGTCTCGGTACCGGAGTGCGGGTCGCGCTCGGCAGCCAGGCACCTGGCATCGACGGGTTTCGCGGCTCGCTCCGTGAGGCTCTGCGCGCCAAGGCAGTTGCCCAGACGGGACGGAACGATTCTCTCAGGGTCGTCACCTTCGAGACATCGCGGTCGCCGCGTTGCTCACGGAGAAGTCAGAGGGCAACTACAACGCAAGCGGCGACGCGGCTACACCTGCACAAGCACACCGTGCATTACCGCATCCGCAAAGCCGAGGAACTGCTCGGCCGTCCGTTGGCCGAGGACCGTCTCGACGTCGAGATGGCGCTCTTGGCCAGGACCCCGCTGTGGCGGCACGGGTGACCGGCGGGCAACCGCCACCGGCCTCGGGGTCACCGTGATCCCGTTGGCGCCTATTGGACCGACTGACGCAGTCGCCGCCGAGGACCGAAAACCCACCTCACGACGTGACCCCCGGCTGTGCGCACCGCATGGGGACGTGCTCCGCCCATCCAGCACGTGACGGCACCAGGCCGTTCCGGAGAGCGGCACCGCGTCCTCCCGGCGCCCTGCCCTCGCATGGGCGGGCGACGCGGCCAGAACCGTGGCTACCTCACGGGCGAGTGGCCTCTTCCCTCGGCGCCTCTGCAGTCCACCGCTGCGCACCTGACATGCCATCAGAAAACAGCGTCGACTCAACGCCAGACCCCTCGGCCACAGCCAGCGACCGCCACGGAACGCTAGGACCAAAACAACACCTAACCGCGCTGAGCAGCAAAGACACCGGTCAGGGCTCACCCGGGGAGTCGTCCCGGTCTGCGCTCAGCAGTCCGAGACGTGCTGGAGAATGCGGCGACGCCGCCAAGTGACGCTTTTCAAGGGGGGAGTTCACCCCGACCAGCACCCACGGCGGCGGCGCCGGTGTGGTCGTCACCTCGCCGGCTCACGGCCCGCCGCCCCTCTCATGCTCCGCGGGCGGTGAGCCGTGCGGCGCCGCGCGATGTTCCGCTCGCGCGGCGCCGTGAGGATCTCGAAGGGTTATCGGGTCCTGAACCGGCGGAAGAGGTTGCGGGCCACGTACACGCCCGGGCCGCCGAACCCGACGATGTCGACGCGCCCGTCGCCTGTGATGTCGGCGAGGAACCGGGGGTGGCGATCGACCCGCCAGGCGCCCGAGTCGTCGTTGTACCCGAAGCCACGGCACACCAACTGGGCCTGGTCGAACAGGCCGTCGCCGCGGTTGTGCGCCACCCAGACCCCTTCGTCGCCGAAGCCGACGATGTCCGGGTGGCCGTCGCCGGTGACGTCGGCGAGGAACCGGATGTGTTTGCCGCCTGTCCACCCCTGGGCGTGCCCGAAGTCGTTCAGGACGAGTTGCGGGGGTTCGAATGTGCCGTCGCCGCGTCCGCGTGCGACAACGACGCCCTGCGGGCCGAACCCGATGATGTCCACCGCTCCATCGGCGATGGTGCGCATCAGGAACCGGGGGTGCTCCTCAGCCGATTCCCACCCCTGGTCGGTCCCGAAGTCGTCGAGGACGTAGAGCGGCTCGGCGAACGTGCCGTCCTCGTCCTGGAGTGACACCCACACGCCGTCGCCGTGACACCCCACGATGTCGGTGCGTCCGTCCTCCGTGGTGTCGGCCAGGAAGCGGGGGTGCCGGTCGACCAGCCAGCCGCCCGCCTTCTCACCGTGGCCGAACGCCCGAAGGACCGGTTCGTCCGGAAGCGGGGCGAACCTCCCGTCCTCGTCCTGGAGCGAGATCCAGACGCCGTCGTCGTGGCAACCGACGAGGTCGAGCCTGCCGTCGCCTGTGGTGTCGACCAGGAAACGAGGATGCCGGTCGGCGAGCCACCCGCCCGCCCCGTCACCGTGACCGAACGCCTTGAGGACCGGTTTGCCGCCCGCGGGTGTGAACGTCCCCTTCTCGTCCACCGTGGACACCCGGACCCCGTCTGCGGCCAGCACGACGACGTCGGGCGTGCCCGCGCCCCTCGTGTCCGCAAGGGTCCACAGGTCCGAGGGGCTCGCGGACGGCACCGCCTGGTGCAGGAGGCGCTCATCGTCGAACGTGCCGTCACCCCGGCTGGACGCCTTCACAGCGCCCTTCGCGGGTTTCAGCCCCACGATGTCCGCTCGCCCCGCTCCCTCGGTGTCGGCCAGGAACCGCGCGCCGAGCCCGGCCCACCATCCTGGTTGTCCCCCGCCCGGGTGGTGCGCCCCTTCGTTCTTCCAGCCCCCGGCGTCCTGGTCGCTGCCGAACCCCCGGAGGACCAGCAGCAGGTCACTGAAGGAGGGCGTCGCCCCGGGTGCCGGACGCAGCGACGTCGAGCGGGTCAGCCGCCAGGACTGGCGGCCGTTCCAGTGGCTCAGCGCAGACCAGCGCAGGGCGGGGTCACTGGTGCGCTCGGGCTCGGCCGTCACGAACCGCCAGCGCTGGCTCTCCGCGTTGTCGTCGTACTCGCGCAGGGCGACGTTGACGTTCTCCTCGCCGGAGCCGGCGAGGTCGAGCACGGTGTCGTCGGTCGCGTTCTCGATGCAGTAGAGGCCTGGTCCGCCCTCGACGGGGACCACGCGCCACTGCTGGGTCTTCTTGCCGGCGGCGGCGTTCCCCTGGCGCACGCCACGGTCGGCGGCCGTGGGTTTTTCAAGTACCTTGCCGCCGGCCACAGCGCGGATGACGTACGACTGGTCGTCCTCGCTGCCTTGAGCCGGTACGGGGACGAGCTGCCATTGGTCGGGGTTCGGGCCGCCGTCGGGAAACGCGCGGGCCACGAGGGCTCCGTCCGCGCGTGTGGTGTCGACAGTGAGGGCCTTCCCCGTGGCGTCGTTGATGATCTGGAGCTTCAGTTCTTCCGTGGGCACGGGCATCGTGGTGCCTCTTCCAAGCGGCGCGGGCGGGGACTCGGGTCGAATGCGGCGCGACGACGGCCGCGGCTCACGTGAAGACGTGGTGGTAGGGGACGTTCCACTCGCTGGGCAGCCGCGGGTAGAAGGTGTTGATGACCGTTCCGGTGAAGTCCCCGCCCCAGTTGTAGGTGAGGCGCACTTCGCTGTCGGCCGCCACCGCGTGGTCCTTGAAGCCGAGGATGGTGTCCGGGTGGGTGATCGGCACGAAGGTGATCCCGCCCCATGGCGTCACCGTGACGACCCAGAGCTGGGTGTCCTCGGGGGTGCCGTTCTTGCCGCGCCACAAGTCGCCCACTTTGTCGGGCAGACCGACCTGAACGGTGTCGGCGGTGCTCTTGGGGGCGTCCTGGTGGACGGTGATGCGCCGGCGCTGTGGCTTGGGCGCACCGTCGTCGCCGCGCCCGGCGTCGGCGTCGGCCGCACCGGCCGGCTTGGGCGACACCTGGCCTGCGGCGCTCTCGATGACGTACAGCGGCCGCTGCCCGAAGAAGCCGGCCGGGGTGATGTACCAGAGGTGGCCCTGCGCCTCCTTTACGGCCGGGTCGAGCGAGGTGGCCAGCTTGACCCCCTTGTCGTGGCTCGTCTCCTTCAATTCGACCGGCCGCAGGTAGCCGCCGTTGAAAGCGTGTACCAGCATGACCGGCCGATTCTCGACGAGTGCCGCCACGGTCGCATTGTCATAACTGTTCACCGCCACCGGGCCGCCGACCACCAAATTGGACATCATCGTGCGTTCCTGCGTGTACATCGCGGAATCCTCACCTGTACTGGATGGGGAGAACAATGCTCCGGACACATGGACGCCCGAAAGCATGTGGATGGGCGAATCGAGAACTCGGTCCTCGACAACGATCGAGGTCACACTACCCACGGGCAGCGGCTACGGAAAGTCATCGATCGAGTGAAGCGAGGCACTTCAGGGCCTAACCCGCCGAATTGAACAGGATAACTTCGAACCCTGATCACTCGATTGAGTGTGATGTACAGGTGCATATTCCCGGCGATTTCCACCCCATGCTAATTTCGCCTGCCGGAACGTGCGCGAGTTTTGTTTGTTTTCCATCGAGCACGATACATCCGGAATGATCAGAGGACGGGTAGATGCCTTCCAACGCGTACAGCCTGGTGCAGGCCAAGCGTCAGCCCCTGACGAAGAAGAACCTCCGCGAACTCGACATCGAACAGACTTGGCAGTCCATCCTGGGCCATCCCAATCTGGTCTACGTCGATCCCTCCGGCGTGAAGCACAAACCCATCGGCTTCTCCGTGAACAAGTCGAGCTTCGGCTCGTTCCCCGGCAGTGCCTTCCAGCTCGGCTGGCTCGCCTACATGAACCTCGGCGAGCCGCTGATCGAGGTGCGCGGCGACATCGGCCAGCCTCCGCCCGACACGTTCTCCTCGCGCACCTACGTCAACCGCAGCCAGGCCGAGATGACCTTCACCGACTCGGTCGACTTCACCGTGTCGAACGGGGTCACGTGGTCGCTCCACGGAGACGCGAAGCTCACGTTCGGCGGCAGTGTCGGCGCGTCGCTGCAGCTGCAGCTGCAGAACCAGCTCCGCCTCGACCTCCAGTCCCAGCTCCAGGCGTCGTGCCAGAACGGGACGGCGAACAGGAACTCCAACACGGTCACCAACAAGAACAGCAAGGACAGCGTCGGGGTCGACAACGCCAACACCAGCGAGACGTCCGCGAGCAGCTCCGCGACGAACTCCTCGTCGAACGGGATGACAAACTCGGTGGGGTTCACCACCTCGGGCAGCGCCACCGGCAACGCCTCGCTCAACGCCCAGCTCGCCCTGGGCATCGCGGCCACCGTCGGCGGCTCCCTGACCACCAGCTGGGCGTCGAAGTCGCAGATCTCCGGGAAGGTCCCGCCGAACTCCCGCGTACAGACCATGGTGACGCAGCGGCGCACCCGCAAGCAGTACACCTACGAGATCCCGGTGACCTTCTCCGGTCTGATCGCGGTGCAGTACCCCGTGCCCGTGGCGGTCCTGTCTCCCCCGCAGAGCAAGACCTACCCCGGCCTCGACCATCTGGTGGCCCGCGACATCGGCGACATCGACCTGGCACCCGGCGGCTTCCGCATGAAGGGCCTGGCCGAGGTCGTCTCCGCCCTGGAGGTCCACCACACCATGCTCGACGGCGAGACCCTCGCCGTCAGCCAGCAGACGCTGCACAAGCAGCCCTGACCGCGCGGCGCCGCCGCCACGACGACCAGAGGTGACGACCATGGTGTTCGACAACATCTTCAACTCCGCGGGCAAGGGCACGGGGCTCTTCTCCGTGACCACCAACGGCACCAAGCCCCAGCCAGGCGCCG
>NZ_MUNH01000022.1:0-2993 GCF_002154615.1 Streptomyces recifensis | reverse complement strand
GTGGGGTGCGGTGGGCCGGGGGGATGAGGTGCGGTCGGGGTGCATCTGCCCTATCGAAATCGGTCGTCGTGCTGGTGAGTACGTGGCCCGGCGGGGGCGGGTTCAGTCGCCGGTGCCGGCCGGGTCGACGATGCGGACGCCGAAGTGGGCGCTGAGGGCGGCGCAGGCCCGGCAGGGGGTGGCGAAGGAGCCGTGCAGCGGGTCGCCGTCCTCGCGTATGCGGCGGGCGGTGAGCTTGGCGTGCTTCAGGGACTTGCGGGCCTCGCCGTTGGTCATGGGGCGGCGGGCGGAGCGTCTGCTGCGGGTGGCGTCGGCCGCGGTGAGGTGCCGGGAGATGAGGATCGTCTCGGCACACCGTCCGGTGAAGCGGTCGCGCTGGCCGCTGGTGAGGGTGTCGAGGAAGTCCTGCACGAGGTGGTGCAGGGGGGCCGGCTGGTCGCCGCGGGCGGCGGTGCCGGTGAGGGTGGCGCCGCGTACGGAGAGGGCGGCGGCGACGGCGGGCAGGATGCCGTCGCGGCGGTGCAGCAGGGCGGGGGCGGGAGGTTCGGTGCTGTCGCTCCAGCCGATGCGGGGGTCGCCGGCCCGCACGTCGGTACCTCCGGTCGGCATCGTGTTCATGGTCGTCTTCCCTCCCCTGGGCCCTCGCCCGGAGGACACAGAGTGCCAAATGCCGTGGCGGCTGCGGAAGCTGGGGCGGTGCGACACGCTGGGGCGGGACTCCGTCGTCACGTGCGGTGACGGTTGGTCACACAACTGACGGGCTCTCGCGGGGGTGTTCGAGAGGGCGGGGCGGAGGGCCGGGGTCCGGTGGGCCGGTGACCGGCACACGTGTACCGCATAGGCTGTCGGCACCGCGCCGGGGCGCGGGCAAGGGCGTCGGTGACGTTGAAGACAGTCGGATACGGGTCGGGGCGTCTTGGCTCGTACAGAGTGCCGCAGGGGGCAACCGCCATGACGACAGGTCGGCTCGGGCAGGAAGCCGCGCCGCCGAACGCGGCCTATGCCGGGCAGGTCGTGCACTTCCCGGACCCGGTGCGGGCGGCCCGCCATCCGCGCGGGGTGCGGATCGACGAGCACGGTCATCCCGACTTCGCGCCGTACGCGCGCGCGGCGGCCGAGATCGCGGAGCCCCCGCAGGGGTTCGGCGTCGACGAACTGCGGCTCACGGACTACGTGTCGGCGAACGCGGTGCTCGCGGCGTCGGGGCACGAGCTGTGGGACACGGTGCCGGAGGTGGCGACGCCGCACGGCTGGACGTGGCACCACGTGGCGAACTCCCGGCGGCTCGAGCTGATCCCGGTCGAGGTGAAGGCGCTGCTGCGGCACCACGGCGGGGTGGCGACGGCGGCGGTGGACCACGCCAAGCGCGGCACCCGCCCGCTGAACGAGACGCGTCCGGCGCACTTCGCGCTCCCCAAGTCCGGGACAGCGGTGACGGAGTCGCAGGTGCAGGGCGTGGAGGAGGACCTCGGCTACCGGCTGCCCGGCGCCTACCGGTCGTTCCTGAAGGCGGCCGGCGGCTGCGCCCCGGTGGGTGCCGCGCTCGACGCCGAACTGGGCCTGCTGCTGGACCAGCCGTTCTTCACGGTCCGCGACGAGGCGGCGGTCAACGACCTGGTGTACGTGAACAAGTGCCTGCGCGACCACCTGACCAAGGACTACCTGGGCGTCGCGTTCGTCCAGGGCGGTCTGCTCGCGGTGAAGGTGAAGGGCGAGCGGGCCGGTTCGGTGTGGTTCTGCGCGTACGACGACGTACGGGACACCGACCCGTCGTGGTCGGCGGCGGAGCGCGTGGAGCGGCTGCTGCTGCCCTGCGGGGACGACTTCGACGCGTTCCTGTCCCGGTTGGCCGGTGATCCGCCGGAGCTGGACACGGTGGCGAGTCTGATGGTGGACGGCGGCTTCGCGCACGCCGTCCCGGTGTCCGCGGCGTCGGCGCCGGCGGGGGAGTGAGGTCCGGGTCATGGTGACGTTTGCGCGCGCGCAGGAGCGCGGCGAGGAGTGGATCAACGGGGACGTCCCGGCGTACCAGCACCGGGAGGTGCGGGTGCGGGAGTTCGACCTCGGGTTCGTGGTGTGGGGCGAGGACCGTGCCGACGGCCCGCGTTCCGACGCGGGCGGCCAGCGGCTGGTCATCGCGCGGGACAGCGGCGAGGCCACGCTGTGGCCCGCGCTGCCGGTGGGCGAGGTCGTCCGCCGGTACGAGGAGCTGTACGGCCGCCCCGACGACGTCGAGGACGCGGTGCCGGTGCCGCCCGCCGCGCGGGTGGACCTCAACCAGACGTCGTTCCTGCTGAGTCCGCCGGAGTGGCTGCAGGAAGCGGCGGACAAGCTGGGCATCCCGGACCGGCGTGCGGGTTCCGACCCGGGGTCCGGTCAGGGTGCGCCCTCCGTCCCGGCTCAGGGTTCTTCCGCCGGGCCGGCCCGGACGCAGGCCGGCATGCCCGTCGCCGCCCCGGACAGCGGGGCCGCCTGGCCCGCCGCCAAGGGCGAGGCGGAGGAGCACAGGGACGGCGACACCCCGTGGGCCGGCACGGACACCAACGGCGACGGCGAGGACCGTTCGGTGCCGCTGCCCGCGACGGTGTTCGCGCCGCCGGTGCACGACGGCACCCCGTCTCCGCCCGCCGCCGCGCCGGACGCCAAGACGGCCCTGATGTCGGGCGGCAGCCAGCTCCCGCCGACGGCGGTGGCGCCCGCGGTGGACGACGCCGGGACGCCCGCCCAGGGCACCGGTACGCCTCCGGCTCCGGCCCGGCCGCTGCCGCCGCACGCCGGGGACATCGCCGACGCCGCCACCAGCAAGGCCGCCCCGCCGCCCCGCAAGCCGCGCGGCGGTCCGGGTGCCCTTCCGCACCCGCCGGGCGCCCCCGGCACTCCGGGCGCGCAGCCGGGCGGGGCCGCCGAGGGGTACGTGCCGACGCAGCTGGTGTCCTCGCTCGACAGCCCCTCCGGGCCGGAGGGGGCACCGCAGCCGCCGAACGCCCCGGCAC
>NZ_MUNH01000236.1:0-14838 GCF_002154615.1 Streptomyces recifensis | reverse complement strand
TCGGCAAGACCGCCCTGCTCGCCGAGATACGCCGCATCGCCGAACGCCGTGGCTGCGTGGTCTGGTCGGCCCGCGCGGGCGAGACCCTCAAGTCCGTCCCGTTCCACGTCCTGCGCCAGCTCCTCCAGCCCGCGCTCGCCGCCCTCACCCAGGACGAGGCCCGCGACTACCTCGCCTCCTGGTACGACATCTCCGGCCCCGCCCTCGGCATCGTGGAGCCCGGCGAGGGCAGCCCGGACCCGAGCTACGTGTGCGACGGACTCGTGTACGCGGTCCGTCGCCTCGCCTCCCGCACCTATCCGCTGGTCCTCCTGGTCGACGACGCCCACTGGGCCGACCTGGAGACGCTGCGCTGGCTCGCCGCCTTCGCCCAGCGCCTGGCCGACCTGCCCGTGCTCGTGGTGGTCGCCCGCAGGCCCGGCGAGGCCCACGGCGAGAGCGCCCGCCTGCTGGACGAGATCGCCGCCGCGGGCCGCCCCGTCAGCAACCTCAGCGCGCTCACCCCGCAGGCCACCGCCGGACTCACCCGCGCCACCGTCGGCCCGCAGGCCGACGACCCGTTCTGCCGCGAGGTCTGGGCCGTCACCGGCGGCAACGCCTACGACACCGTCGAACTCCTCGCCAAGGTCCGCGACCGCGAACTCCAGCCCAGGGAGGACCGCGCCGCCGAACTGCGCGACCTCAACCGCTCCGCGCGCGGCGGCGGACTCGTCAGCCGGCTCCAGGAACTCGGCGTCGAGCCGACCAAGTTCGCCTGGGCGGCCGCCATCCTCGGCACCGGCAGCCCGGTCGGCCTCGTCGCCCGGCTCGCCATGATGGACGCCGACACCGCCGCCCGCTGCGCCGAGCTGCTCTGCGACGCCCGCATCCTCGCCGAGGTCGTCCCCGACCCGGCCGCGCCCCAGCCCCAGGACGTCACCCTGGAGTTCGTGCACCCGCTGATCGCCTCCGCCGTCTACGACTCCATCACGGACGCGATGCGCACCGCCATGCACGGCATCGCGGCGAACATCGTCGCCGAGACCGGACGCAGCGCCGCCGAGGCCGCCCGCCATCTGCTCAAGGTGCACCCCGAGGGCGACGAGATCCTGGTCGAGCAACTGCGCGAGGCCGCCCGCGAACACCTCGCCGTCGGCGCCCCCGACGCCGCCTGCACCTGCCTCGAACGCGCCCTTGCGGAACCGCCGTTGCCCGAGGTGCGGGCCCAGGTGCTGTACGAACTCGGCCGCGCCAGACTGCTGTCGGCGCCCGCGCTCACCATCGAGCACCTGCGCGACGCCCTCGCCGCCCCCGGACTCGACAGCGCCCAGCGCGTGGACGCCTCCATCCGGCTCTCCCAGGCCCTGCTCCACAACGACCAGCTGGAGGAGGCCGTCCGTACCGTGGAGGCAGAGGCCGACCGGCACGAACCGGGCCCGGTACGAATGCGGCTCCAGGCCGTGCAGTTCACCTGGGAGGCCGTGCACGGCGAGACCGTCTCCCCGGAACGCTCCCGGCGCCTGGCCGAACTCGCCGCCACCTGCACCGGACGCGACAACTCCGAGCGCGCCCTGCTGATCCTGCGCGGCTTCGACGCCATGACCCACGGCGAGAACGCCGAGCTGGTGGTCGAGCTGTGCGACCGCGCCCTGGTCAACGGCCGCCTCGCCCCGGGCCTCGGCTGGACCGACGACGAGTGGGGCGTCGAGCTGCTGATGATGCTCGGCAGCGCCTACGCCCACACCGACCGGCTCGACCGCGCCGAGAGCCTCTTCTCCGAGGCCCTGCGCGCCTACACCCGCGCCGGCTGGCACGGCGGCCACCTCTCCCTGGCCAACGCCTACCTCGGCCTCGCCTACCGCAGGCAGGGCAAGCTGCAGGACGCCGAGGGCGTGCTGCGCGAGGCGCTCCGGCTGGCCGAGCGGGTCGGCCGGGGGCTTCCGCTGTACTGGTCGGCGACCTGCGGCCTGGTCGACACCCTGCTCGCCCGCGGCCATGTCGCCCAGGCGTGGAGCGTCGCCGAGCAGTACGGCTTCGCTCCGCCCTACCCGTCCACCATCGTGCTGCCCGACATCCGCTCCGTACGCGGACGCCTGCTGCTCGCCGTGGGCCGCACCGAGGAGGGCATCAACGAGCTGGAGGCCGCCGAGAAGGCCGCCGCCTCCCGCGGCGGACACAACCCGGTGCTCGCGCCGTGGGCCGTCGACCTGGCCCGCGCCCTCGCCCCGCACGACCCGGAACGGGCCCGCGCGCTCCTCACCGACGCCCGCCGCCAGGCCGAGCTTCGGCACCGACACCGCCATAGGAGAGGCCCTGCGCTGTGCCGCCGCCCTGGAGACCGGCCCGCGCGCCGAACGCCTCGCCGCCAAGGCCGTCGCGTATCTGGAGGCGTCACCCTGCCAGTACGAGCACGCCGCCGCCCGCGTCGAGCACGGCATCCTCGCCCGCTCCCGCGCCGAACTCACCCGCGGTCTCGACCTGGCCCAGGCGTGCGGCGCCGACGGACTCGTGGCCCGCGCGAGCGGAGCGCTGGAGCACCTCGGCGGCTGAAGCCGGCTCACGCCTCGGGCGCGGCACCCAGGATCTCCGCCAGGTCGTAGCGCACCGGCTCCTCCAACTGGGCGAACGTACAGCTCTCCGGGGTGCGGTCCGGGCGCCAGCGGCGGAAGCGCGCGGTGTGCCGGAAGCGGCGGCCGTTCTCCATGTGGTCGTACGCCACCTCCGCGACCTTCTCCGGGCGCAGCGGCACCCAGGACAGGTCCTTCTTGCCCGACCAGCGGCTCGGCGCCCCCGGCAGCCGGGCCGTCTCGTGCGCCGCCTCCTCCGCCCAGCGCGCCCACGGATGCCCGCTCACGTCGTCCATCCTGAGCGGCGCGAGCTCCTCCACCAGTTCCGCGCGCCGCTTCATCGTGAACGCGGCCGCCACCCCCACGTGCTGGAGCGCGCCCTCGTCGTCGTACAGCCCGAGCAGGAGCGAGCCCACCACCGGGCCGCTCTTGTGCAGGCGGTACCCGGCGACGACCACGTCCGCCGTCCGTTCGTGCTTGACCTTGAACATGGCCCGCTCGTCCTGGAGGTACGGCACCGTCAGCGGCTTGGCGACCACCCCGTCCAGACCGGCACCCTCGTACTGCTCGAACCAGCGGCGCGCCTCCTCAACGTCCGTCGTCGCCGGCGCCAGATGCACCGGCGGGCTCACCCCGGCCAGCGCCCGGTCCAGCAGCGCCCGCCGGTCGGTCAGCGGTACGTCCAGCAGGGCGTGGTCGTCCAGCGCCAGCAGGTCGAAGGCGACGAAGGACGCCGGGGTCCGCTCGGCCAGCGTCCGCACCCGTGAGTCCGCCGGATGGATGCGCTCGGTCAGCGCGTCGAAGTCCAGATGCCCGTCCCGCGCGATCACGATCTCCCCGTCCACCACGCAGCGCGCCGGCAGCCGCTCCTTCAGCGCCGCCACCAGCTCGGGGAAGTACCTGGTCAGCGGCTTGCCGGTGCGGCTTCCCAGTTCGACCTCGTCGCCGTCGCGGAACACGATCGCCCGGAAGCCGTCCCACTTGGCCTCGTAGTGCATGCCCGGCGGGATCTTCGCCACCGCCTTGGCGAGCATCGGCTTCACGGGCGGCATCACCGGCAGGTCCATACGCCGATTCTGCGCGCCCCCACCCGCCGGCGCCCGGTGTGCGGGCCGCGCGGGGTACGCCTACGGTGGCCGCATGGGCGATGCGGTGGAACTTCAGGTAGGAGGCCGGACCGTACGGCTGACCCACCCGGAGCGGGTGTTCTTCCCCGCGCACGGCTACACCAAGCTCGACATCGCCCAGTACTACGCGGCGGTCGGCCCCGGTGTGCTGCGCGCCCTGCGGGACCGCCCCACCACCCTCCAGCGCTACCCGGAGGGCCTGGAGGGGGAGTGGTTCTACCAGAAGCGCGCACCGAAGAACATGCCGTCCTGGATTCCCACCGCCCACATCACCTTCCCGAGCGGCCGCAGCGCCGACGAGATGTGCCCCACCGAGGAGGCGGCCGCGGTGTGGGCCGCCCAGTACGGCACGCTCACCTTCCACCCCTGGCCGGTCCGCCGCGACGACGTCGACCACCCCGACGAACTCCGCCTCGACCTCGACCCGCAGCCCGGCACCGGCTACGAGGACGCGGTCCGCGCCGCCTTCGAACTGCGGTCCGTCCTGGAGGAGTTCGGCGGCCTGCGCGGCTGGCCCAAGACCTCCGGCGGGCGCGGCCTGCACGTCTTCGTGCCCATCGAGCCGCGCTGGACCTTCACCCAGGTGCGGCGCGCGGCCATCGCCGTCGGCCGGGAACTGGCGCGCCGGATGCCGGAGCACGTGACGGTGAAGTGGTGGAAGGAGGAGCGGGGCGAGCGCATCTTCCTGGACTACAACCAGACCGCCCGCGACCGCACCATCGCCTCCGCCTACTCCGTGCGCCCGCTGCCCGACGCCACCGTCTCCGCGCCGCTGCGCTGGGACGAGGTCGCCGACGCCCGGCCGCGCGACTTCGACATCGTCACCATGCCGCGCCGGTTCGCCGAACTGGGCGATGTCCACGCCGACATGGACGACCACCGCTACTCCCTCGACGCCCTGCTGGACCTGGCCCGCCGCGACGAGGCCGAACACGGTCTCGGTGACCTGCCGTATCCGCCGGAGTACCCGAAGATGCCCGGCGAACCCAAGCGGGTGCAGCCCAGCCGGGCGCGCAAGGACCAGGCGCCCTCCTGAGCGGGCCCCCGGGGGCGCCGGGCCCCGCGGCTATCCTGATCACAGCCGCCGATGAGGAGTCCCAAGTGACCGAGGCAGTGTCGCGTCCCACGCTGGAGGCAGTGGCCGCGCGGGCCGGGGTGTCCCGCGCCACCGTCTCACGGGTCGTCAACGGCGGCGACGGCGTACGCGACTCGCTCGTCACCCGCGTCCGCCAGGCGGTCGAGGAACTCGGCTACGTCCCCAACCAGGCCGCCCGCAGCCTGGTCACCAAGCGGCACGACGCCGTCGCGGTCGTCATCGCCGAACCCGGCACCCGCGTGTTCGCGGACCCCTTCTTCGCCGCCCAGCTGCGCGGCATCAGCAAGGAACTCACCGCCCACGACAACCAGCTGGTCCTGCTGCTCACCGAGGGCCGGGACGACCATGCCCGCGTCGCCCGCTACCTCGCGGGCGGCCATGTCGACGGCGCCCTGGTCTTCTCCCTCCACCTCGACGACCCGCTGCCCGGCCTGATCCGCGACGCGGGCGTCCGCACGGTCTTCGGCGGCCGCCCCGACTGGGACGACGGGGACGCCGGCGGCGCGGTGTACGTCGACAGCGACAACCGGGGCGGCGCCCGCGACGCGGTACGGCACCTGGTCGGGCTCGGCCGGACCCGGATCGCGCACATCACCGGCGCCCTGGACCAGACCTCCGCCGTGGACCGGCTGGACGGCTACCGGGACGTGATGGGCGACGCCGACCCCGAGCTGGTCGTGGAGAGCGACTTCACCCCCGGCGGCGGCGAGCACGCGATGCGCGAACTCCTCGCCCGGCGCCCCGACGTCGACGCCGTCTTCGCCGCCAACGACCTCACCGCCCTCGGCGCGCTGCGGGTCCTGCGCGCACACGGGCGCCGCGTCCCCGAGGACGTCGCGGTGATCGGCTTCGACGACATGGCCCCGGTGGCCGAACAGACCGACCCCCCGCTCACCACGGTCCGCCAGGACATAGAGGAGATGGGCCGCATCATGGCCCGCCTGCTCCTGGGCGGCGGCCCGGCGGGCGGCGTCATCCTGCCGACCACCCTCGTCCGCCGGGCGTCCGCCTAGGCTTCCTGGGCCGGGTCGCCCTTGATGACCGCGAACTCGTACCCGTGCGGGTCGGCTAGGCGGGCCAGGCGGCCCACTCCGGGGACGCTGGTCGCGGGGAGGCGGACCGAGCCGCCGAGTTCCTCCGCGCGGGCCACCAGGGCGTCGGTGTCGTCCGTGCCGAAGTACGGGAGCCAGGAGGGGGTGGTGTCGGCGGGGTTCTCGAAGGTGGGGACGATGCCGCCGAACATGGCGTCCTCGTCGGCGCCGCCGGGGTAGAGCGAGGTGTAGACACCGCCGGGGAAGCCGACGCCGGCGGTCTCCACGCCGAGTACCCGGTGGTAGAAGGCGGCGGCCGCCGCCACGTCCGGGGTGTGCAGCTCGACCCAGGAGAGCGCGCCCGGCTCGGTCGCGGCGTCCAGGCCTTCGACCGGGTCCGGCTGCCAGACGCGGAACGCGGCCCCGGCCCGGTCCTTCAGGCCCGCCACCCGGCCGAGTCCCAGCAGCTCCGTCGGCCAGAACACCACCGTGCCGTGCGCGGCCTCCGCCGCCTCGGCGGTGCCGAGCGCGTCCGCGCAGCGGAAGTACACCGTCCAGCCCGCCCGGCCGCGCTCCGGATCGAGTGCCATCGCCCCGGCGACCGTCCTGCCGTCGAGCCGGAGGAGGACGTAGCCGCCCGTCTCCGGGCCCGCGGGCGCTGGCTGCCAGCCGAAGAGGCCGCCGTAGAAGGCGAGGCTCGCCGCCAGGTCGGGGGAGCCGAGGTCGATCCAGTTAGGAGCGCCGTCGGGGAAACGGGTGGTGAGCATGCGCGCCCTCCTCGGGGACCGTGGCCGTCCTTGGCACCGACGAGTCTGGCACCGGCCGGGGAGGATCGCCCCGCGCGCCGCCGTGCGCGGGCGTGTCCGCCCGGAGGATCATCGGGACGGCCCACGCGGCGCTTGTTGACACGGCGTTGATCAAACGTTTTTCGGCGCCCGGCACGATCCTTTCCATGCACATCGAGATGATCACACCGGCCGATTCCGCCTGGCAGGGCCAGGCCCTGTGCGCGCAGACCGGGGCGGACTTCTTCTTCCCCGAGCCCGGCAGTTCGGTGCGCGAGGCCAAACGGATCTGCGCCCTGTGCGAGATCCGCCCCGCCTGCCTCGACTACGCCCTCGCCCACGACGAACGCTTCGGCGTCTGGGGCGGCCTCTCCGAACGCGAACGGCTCGCCCTGCGCCGTACGGCCCGCTGAAGAACGGGCCGTACGGCGCGCTGAAGGCGGGCCATGGAGCCGTACGGCCCCGTTGTCAGCCGGCCGCGCGTGCCGCCATGCGCGCCTTGCGGGCCGCGAGCCGCTCGTCGAACTTGGCCGCCTCCGAGTCCAGTCCGCCCATGAACACCCCCAGCTCCTCCTGGGCCCGCAGACCCTCCGGGCCGAGTCCGTCGATCTCCAGGACCTTCAGGAAGCGCAGCACCGGCTGGAGCACGTCGTCGTGGTGGATGCGGAGGTTGTAGACCTCCCCTATGGCCATCTGCGCGGCCGCGCGCTCGAAGCCGGGGATGCCGTGGCCCGGCATGCGGAAGTCGACCACGACGTCACGGACCGCCTGCATGGTCAGGTCGGGCGCGAGCTCGAACGCGGCCTTCAGCAGGTTCCGGTAGAAGACCATGTGGAGGTTCTCGTCGGTGGCGATGCGGGCCAGCATGCGGTCGCAGACCGGGTCGCCGGACTGGTGGCCGGTGTTGCGGTGCGAGATCCGGGTGGCCAGCTCCTGGAAGGCGACGTAGGCGACCGAGTGCAGCACCGAGTGCCGGTTGTCGGACTCGAAGCCCTCGCTCATGTGCGACATCCGGAACCGCTCCAGCGCGTCCGGGTCGACCGCACGGGAGGCGAGCAGGTAGTCGCGCATCACGATGCCGTGCCGGCCCTCCTCCGCGGTCCAGCGGTGCACCCAGGTGCCCCAGGCGCCGTCCCGGCCGAACAGCGAGGCGATCTCGTGGTGGTAGCTCGGCAGGTTGTCCTCGGTGAGCAGGTTGACGACCAGCGCGACCCGGCCGATCTCGGTGACCTTGGACTGCTCCTTGCCCCATGCCTCGCCGTCCTCGAAGAGACCGGGGAAGTTGCGCCCGTCGCTCCACGGCACGTACTCGTGCGGCATCCAGTCCTTGGCGACCTTCAGATGCCGGTTCAGCTCGTTCTCGACCACTTCTTCCAGTGCGAACAGCAGCCGCGCGTCGGTCCAGGCGGTCGGGCTGCCGAGGTGAGGGGAGGTGATCGTCACGGGGGTACTCCAAAAAACGGCCGAGCAGAAAAGGGAGATTCGTCGACATAACCACCCAACAGGGCGGCGTCAAGAACCTACGGCTTCGTAGCCTACGTGCCCGTAGGTTACGAAGCCGTAGGTTAAGGCGGGCGTAAGGACCCCGACCAGGCCCTGCGCCGCCCGTCTAGCCGATCTCCTCCCGCGTCGCGTCCCGCACTTCCCCGTCGGCCACCAGCAGCCAGCGGGTGATGCCGATGGAGTCCAGGAACGGCAGATCGTGCCCGGCGACGATCAGCGCACCCTCGTACGACTCCAGCGCCGAGGTCAGCTGGCGCACGCTCGCCAAGTCCAGGTTGTTGGTCGGCTCGTCCAACAGCAGCAGCTGCGGGGCGGGTTCGGCCAGCAGCAGCGCGGCCAGCGCGGCCCGGAAGCGTTCGCCGCCGGAGAGGGTGCCGGCCAACTGGTCGGCCCGCTTGCCCCGGAACAGGAAGCGAGCCAGCCGGGCCCGGACCCGGTTGGGGGTGGCCCCCGGTGCGAACCGGGCCACGTTCTCCGCGACCGTCGCCCCGTCGTCCAGCACGTCCAGCCGCTGGGGCAGGAAGCGCAACGGCACATGGGCCTCGGCCAGCCCGGCGACCGGGGGCAGCTCCCCGGCGATCGTCCGCAACAGGGTCGTCTTCCCGGCCCCGTTGCGCCCGACGAGCGCGATCCGCTCCGGGCCCCGCAGATCCAGCAGGCCCGTCACGCGCGGCCCGTGCACCGTCTCCAGCTTCTCCAGCGTGAGCACCTGCCGGCCCGGCGGCACGGCGGTGTACGGCAGGTCGACGCGGATCTCGTCGTCGTCCCGGACCGCCTCCACCGCCTCGTCCAGCCGTTCCCTGGCCTCCGCGAGCCGTTCCTCGTGCATGATGCGGTGCTTGCCCGCGGACTCCTGGGCGGCGCGTTTGCGGGCGCCCATCACGATCTTCGGCTCGCGCTTGGAGTCGTACATCTTCTGCCCGTACCGCTTGCGGCGGGCCAGTTTCATGTGGGCGTCGGTGAGTTCGCGGCGCTGCTTGCGGACGTCGGCCTCCGCCGCGCGCACCGTCCGTTCGGCCGCTTCCTGTTCGACGGCGAGGGCCTCCTCGTAGGCGGAGTAGTTGCCGCCGTACCAGGCGACCTCGCCGGCGCGGAGGTCGGCGATCTGGTCGACGAGGTCCAGCAGTTCGCGGTCGTGGCTGACCACGACGAGGACGCCGGGCCAGCCCGCCACGGCCGCGTACAGCCGGCGGCGGGCGTACAGGTCGAGGTTGTTGGTGGGCTCGTCCAGCAGCAGGACGTCGGGGCGGCGCAGCAGCAGCGCGGCCAGCCGGAGCAGCACCGACTCGCCGCCGGAGACCTCACCGACCGTGCGGTCCAGGCCGATGTGGCCGAGGCCGAGTTCGCCGAGGGTGACCAGGGCGCGCTCCTCCACGTCCCAGTCCTCGTCGAGGGTCTCGAAGTGCTTCTCGGAGCCGTCGCCCGCCTCGATGGCGTGCAGCGCGGCCCGCTTGGCGGCGATGCCGAGGGCCTCGTCGACGCGGAGGGCGGTGTCCAGGGTGACGTTCTGCGGAAGCAGGCCGATCTCGCCGGACACCCTGATCGTGCCGTCGGTCGGGACGAGGGCGCCGGAGAGCAGTTTCAGCAGGGTGGACTTGCCCGAGCCGTTGGCGCCGACCAGCCCGGTGCGGCCGGGGCCGAAGGAGATGTCGAGGCCGTCCAGGACGGGAGTGCCGTCCGGCCAGGCGAAGGTCAGGGAAGTGGCGGAGAGGGAGGACGCGGGTGATGACATAGGGGCCTCACGGGTGCCGGGTGCGGTCTGGGCGGGGGGACTGACGAGACACCGCGGGGCGGAAACCGGAAGCCCGGAGGCGCTGGGGCCGGGAGAACTGGGCCCGAACGGGGCCAGAAAAAAGGGCCTGTGCCTGAGGGACGGCTCGTACGCCGAGGTCGAACGCCACGCACACCTCACCGGTGTGAACGCGATGTCTCATGACCTCAGACGAGCAACGTCCTTCTCCTATCGACGGCAACAGAACCGCTGTACACGCTACGAACGGCTGTGGAGCCTGTCAACGCGATTAACCCGGACTCCGGTCAGCCGGAGTCCCGCATCAGCTCGGCCAGCCCCTGGTCGAGGTCGAGTTGCAGGTGCTCCAGGCCCACCGGCACCAGCTCGCCCGCCGCCCGCAGAAAGCGCCGGATCTCCCCGGAGCGCACATGCACCACGGCGGTGCCCTCCGGCGCGTGGAACTCCAGCACCGTGCGGTCGTAGCCGTAGGGCCGCACCCGTACGTCCCCCTGGCCCTGCGGCTCGTGCAGCCCGGTGGACAGCAGCTCGCGGGAGAAGGTCCAGCACACCTCCACGCCCGCCAGGGTGGCCGGGGCGGGGAAGGTCATCCGGACGGCGTAGGGGTCGCGCCGGTCGTAGTGCAGGGCGGCGGGAATGCTCGGCATGCGGGGCGCGGCGGCGACCAGACGCGCCTCCACGATTGCCTCGATCACGGTGGACAAAGCCTGTGCTCCCTCGGACGGCTGGACACTGCTCCTCGGCGGGTCGCGGCCCGACACCGGAAAAGACGTCGGAAGCCTCCGTTCCGTGCACACCCGGCCGGAGTGACCTCGGTCACGATCCGGGGGTGCGAAACGGGTCCGAATCCGGGTACTCGCCTCCCTACCGGACAGCCTGCGAAGGTCCGCAGGGCAACGAAGGGAGCGACCATGCCAGCCGGTTCCAGCCCCAAGCGTGAGCGGCAGTACGAGCACATCAAGGAGAGCGAGCTGGACCAGGGGGCGAGCGAGGACCGCGCGGAGGAGATCGCCGCGCGCACGGTCAACAAGGAGCGCGCCCGCGCCGGCGAGTCCAAGACCGCCAGCCGTACCTCGACGCGGGACATGTCCTCCGGGGAGCGCGGCGGCCGGCGCTCCGGCAAGGGCTCGCAGGGCCCGACGTACGACCAGCTCTACAACGAGGCCAGGCAGCGCGGTGTCCACGGCCGCTCCGACATGAACAAGGAGCAGCTCCAGCGCGCGCTGGACAAGAAGAAGTGAGCGGGGGCCGGCTCAGCCGGCGCTCTGCCGGTACCGCGTCAGCTCGGGTGCCGTCTTCGTGGCGGTGAACTCGGTGACGCGGTACTCGCACACCCCGGCCGTGACGAACGGGTCCTCGGCGACGACCGCCTCGATCTGAGCCCGGCTGTCCGCGACGGCCAGGATCACCCCGCCGTCGCGGGGGTTCTTGCGGCCGGAGGCGAGGAACAGCCCCTTGTCGTACTGCTCGTCCAGCCAGGCCACATGAGCGGTCAGGGCGGCGTCGACGGCGTCGAGCGGGGCGGTGTACGTCAGCTCCAGTACGAACATGATCGCGAGCCTACCCCGGCGCCCCGTATCGTCGGGGCCACCATGATCACCGCACAGGTTCCCGCCGACTGGCCCGCCACCGAGGAGGAGGCCCGTGCCGTCCAGGACGCGTTGCGCGGCCGTGTCGTCCGCGACGAGCCGGGCCCGCCGCCCGGCAC
Organism: Streptomyces recifensis; assembly: GCF_002154615.1. NCBI lineage: Bacteria > Bacillati > Actinomycetota > Actinomycetes > Kitasatosporales > Streptomycetaceae > Streptomyces > Streptomyces recifensis. Next base: position 3,292 of record NZ_MUNH01000236.1, on the reverse strand, counting down.
CGGTCATGTCACCGGGGTGGACGTGGCCTACGACGACGCCCGCGACCTGGTCGCCGCGGCGGCCGTGGTCCTGGACGCCGGCACCCTCGCCGTCGTCGCCGAGGCGACCGCCGTCGGCCGGGTCGCCTTCCCCTATGTTCCCGGCCTGCTCGCCTTCCGTGAGCTGCCGGCCGTGAGGGCGGCCCTGGACGCGCTGCCCTGCCCACCGGGCCTCGTCGTCTGCGACGGCTACGGCCTCGCCCACCCCCGCCGCTTCGGCCTCGCCAGTCACCTCGGCGTCCTGACCGGCCTGCCCACCATCGGCGTCGCCAAGAACCCCTTCACCTTCACCCACCCGGCGCTCGCCCCGGCGCGGGGGAGTACCGCCCCGCTGCTCGCGGAGGAGGCCGAGGAGGTGGGCGCCGCCCTGCGCACCCGCAGCGAGGTCAAGCCGGTGTACGTGTCGGTGGGGCACGGGGTGTCGCTGGAGAACGCCGTCGCCCACACCCTTGCCCTCACCCCCGAGTACCGCCTCCCGGAGACGACCCGCAGGGCGGACTCCCTGTGCCGACGGGCGCTGCGGACTCTCGGTCCGCCGGTTTGACCAGCGGCGCGTCGCGGGAGAGCTCGCGGAAGCCGAGCCCGAAGTACAGCCCGCGTGCCTTGGGGTGGCTCGGCGCGCCGAGGCAGACGACCGTCGCGTGGGTGGCTCCGGCCGCTCGGGCCAGGCGCATGCCGTGGAGCATCATGGCTCGGGCCAGGCCGAGGCGGCGGTAGGCGGGATGAGTGCCCACCGGTTCGAACTCGACGGTCTTGTTCATGTGGTCGAGCCACATGATCGTGGAGGCGGCCATGGTGCCGTCCGGGGCCTCCACCAGGACATGCAGGTCGGCGCGGTAGGCCGCTGTCCGCCGGACGCCCTCGTAGCTCCGGGGCGTGTAGGCCGAGGGGGACCAGGCGGCCACGTGGGCTTGGACCGCGGCCGGGGGGCCCGTCTCCTCGGCGGTGCGGAAGCGGAAGCCGGGCGGCAGGAACGGGTGCTCCACGTCGGTGAGGTCCCGTTGGTTGAGCTGGGTCCAGTCGCCGGTGTCGCCGAGGGCCCGTGCGTCCGGCTCGTAGCCGTGCGCCGCCCAGCGGGTCAGGGCGTGCTCGTCGGCGGTGGTCGGCAGGGCGGTGCGCTCCAGACCGGACGCCACCGCGTCGTACCACTCGATCACCTCGTCGACCAACGCGGCGTGCTCCGGATGGACCTGGTGGCTCAGCGAGGCGCCGGTGACGTCGGTGACCGACCCGTCGTCACGCCGGACCCGGTGGGGGAGGAAGGCCCAGCCCCACGCCGCCAACTCGTCACCGGCGAACCACAGACGGCGCCGCCAGCCGGCGCCCTGGGCGGCATGGTCCTTGCCGTGGATCCAGGCCAGCTCGCCGTACGAGGCGCCCGCGCTGATCAGGTCCGGGCGGAGGGCGGTGACGCGCTGCGCCAGGCCCTGCATGAGCGGGATGTCCGAGGCTGCCACGAGTGCGGAGTCCGTCATGGGGCGCCACTGTGCCAGGCTCCGCACCGCCGCCGAACCGATTTTCCGCTCAGGCGCTCCGCTCGGCCACCACCCGGAATCCGATTCCCGCCGCCCGCAGCCGTTCCAGCAGCGCGTCCCCCATCGCGGTCGCCGGGGTGAGCTGGCCGGAGCGGTCGGGGAGGTCGTCCGTCGCCAGGGACAGGGCCGCCTCGGCGAACATCTTCGCCGTCTCGCCGTAGCCCGGATCACCGCCCGTGACCTCGGTGAACACGCGCCGCCCGCCGCCCTCGCCGACGAAGCGGACGCGGAACCAGCTCCGGGCGCGCTTCTCCGCGTCGGGGCCGTCGCCCGGCTGGAGCCGGCCGGAGAGCCAGGAGCGGACGGGGGCGAGCTGGGCCGCCACCGCGAGGACACCCACCCCCGCGAGTCCCGCCGCCGCGACCGGGAGGTGCTCGACCGCCGCGTAGTGGCGGTAGCGGAAGTCGGGGCCGTAGCGGTCCAGGGACTTGGCGGAGCGGCGCACGATCTGCGGGTCGATGGTGGGCAGCGGCAGCGCCCAGGCGCCGACCTCCCCGGCGAACCGGGGCGCACCCGTGGGGGCCGAGACCCGGCGGTCCATGAGGCGCGGCTCGTGCCGGGCCCGGTCGCGGGCCGCGGCCCACATGCTCCCGGCCCGCGCGAACTGGTTCAGCGCCGAGGCGAGCGTGCCCCCGGAGAAGGTGGCGTTCGCCGTGACGAATCCGTCCACCCGCAGCGGCACCCCCTCGGGAAGCTGCCGCACCGTGAAGTAGGCGCCCAGGTCGTGCGGTACGGAGTCGAAACCGCAGGCGTGCACCAGCCGGGCGCCGGTCTCGCGGGCACGGGCGTCGTGACGGATGAACATCAGGTCCACGAACTCGGGCTCGCCGGTGAGGTCGAGATAGTCCGTGCCGCTGTCGGCGCAGGCGGCGACCAGTTCCTCGCCGTAGGTGACGTACGGGCCCACGGTGGAGGCCACCACACGGGCCTGCTCCGCGAGCGCCCGCAGGGTGGCGGGCTCGCTCACGTCGGCGTGGATCACTCCGACGGCCGAGCCGCCGGGCAGCCGTTCCCGCAGCGCCTCCAGCCTGCCTGGGTCCCGGCCCGCGACGGCCCAGCGCAGGTCCTCAGGAGCGTGCGCGGCGAGATACTCCGCCGTCAGCGTGCCGACGAAGCCGGTGGCGCCGAAGAGCACGATGTCGTAGGGACGGTCCGTCGTTTTCAGCCTGCTCATGACACTCCTTGCCGTGCAGCCCGCGCGACTGTCGGGGGCCGAGGCTAGCGTGAACGGTGCGGGGCCCGGCAGGCGCCCCGTGCGGTGGGCCCGGGGAATCGGGGCGCACCGGGGCACTTCGCTAAGCGCCCGCTCGTTCAGCTCTTGTGCCGGGTGCACGGTGTTCCTAGCATCACCGGTGTTACATCGTTTGTGTCATACGCGCTTGGGGGCATGACGGCATGACGACGGCAACGACGCCGGGACAGGGCCCGCTCAGCGGGGTGCGGGTGGTCGAGCTGGCCGGTATCGGCCCCGGCCCCTTCGCCGCGATGCTCCTCGCGGACCTCGGCGCCGACGTGGTCCGGGTGGACCGGCCCGACGGCCCGGGCCTCGGCATCGACCCCGCGCGCGACGTCACCAACCGCAACAAGCGCTCCGTCGTGGTCGACCTCAAGGCCCCGGACGGCCCCGCGCGCGTGCTCGACCTCGCTGAGCGCGCCGACGTCCTGATCGAGGGCTACCGCCCCGGCGTCGCCGAGCGTCTCGGCGACGCCGTGGCGGT
>NZ_MUNH01000235.1:0-13544 GCF_002154615.1 Streptomyces recifensis | reverse complement strand
CCTTTGCGGGCGCGGCCGGTGGGGGTGCGCCGGCCGACCAGGGGCCGGGCCCAGCCAAGCAGGGAGATGCGGTAGACACGGCGGGACGCGGGGCCGAGACCCGCTGCCGCGGCCAGGTAGCGGTCGACGGCAGCCCCGTATTCGACTGGGGCCGCTTGGTCTTCGCTCATGTCGCCCACCCGCAGTAAATGAGTCGATGGAGACCTTCTTGGGTTTCGATGTCTGACCTTACCACCAGGCGTGTTGCAGTAAATGGAGTCCATTTACTGCGCCAATTCGCGTCGACGAGAGCTATTTTCCAAAAGGGCCGTGTTTATTCGAGGAAACGCTTGCGGCGAATTGTCGGGCGGAGGCAAAGTGCGGATTCATGACACTCGGTACTCACCGGCTGCGCGTGCTGCGGCATGCCCGGTTCCGGCGCTTCCTGCTGGGGCAGGCCACCTCCCTGCTCGGTTCGGGGATGAACACGGTCGCCACGACTTTTGCCGTCCTGCGGCTACCCGGTGGCGGGGTCGATGCCGTCGGCGGGGTGATGGCCGCCCGTATTCTCGCCGTACTGGTCGTGCTGCTGCTCGGGGGTGTGCTCGCCGACCGGCTCGGGGCCCGTACGGTCATGCTGGCCGCGGATGCGCTCCGGTTCGGCTCGCAGGCTGTGCTGGCTCTGCTGTTGCTCACCGGCAGCGCGCGCGTCTGGGAGGTCCTTGTGCTGGCGGTGCTCCTCGGGATGGGCGAGGGAGGGTTCATGCCGGGGCTGTCGGCGCTGGTTCCCGGTCTCGTCCCGGAGGATGAACTCGCCTCTGCGAACGCCCTGTTGGGAATGGCTCGGCCGGTCGCCTCGATCGTGGGGCCGGGGCTCGCCGGGCTGCTCGTCGCCGCCTTCGACGCGGGGGCGGTGGTGGCGGTCGACGCGGTGAGCTACGGCGTGAGTGTCGTGGCGCTGGTGGGGTTGCCGGTGGTGCGGGTCCCGGCTTCCGGGCGGCGGCTGTTCAGTGAACTGGTGCTGGGCTGGCGGGAGTTCACCTCGCGCACCTGGCTGTGGGTCACGACTCTCCACATCGGCCTCTTCAACTTCCTTCTCTGGGCGCCGTTCCTGGTGCTCGGGCCGTCCATTGCCGAGCAGCGGCTCGGTGGGGCACGGGCGTGGGGGCTGGTGCTGGCGTCGGAGGGCATCGGGGCGATCGCCGGCGGGGTGCTGCTGCTCGGCCGGAATCCCCGGCGAGGGATGGCCTGGTCCGTGGCCGCGTCCGCCGGGTGGGCTGTTCCGGTGGCCGCGTTGGCCATGAGGTTGCCGCTCGTCTGGGTGGCGGGCGCCGCCTTTGCCGCGGGGATCGGCGCGGCCGTCTGCACCACCCTCGCCGCTGCCGTGATCCAGCGGGACATTCCGGCGGAGGTGCGGGGGCGTATCGGCGCGTTCGACAGTCTGGGTGCCTTCGCCCTGGGACCGCTCGGGCTGGCGCTCGCCGGACCGGTGTCGGGAGTCGTGGGCGCGGAGCGGCTGCTGGGGTTCGGGGTGCTGTGGCAGGTGACGGCGGTGGGGGTGGTGCTGGCGGTGCCGTCGGTGCGGAGGCACGAAACAACTCCGCGAGGTAAAACGCGGGTTGCTGTCCACTGACCGCCGTCGGCGGACGGACCACCGGCCGTCCGCCGACGGCGTGCCTACTCGCCGGCCCGCACGGTCACGGACAGGAACTGGAGCTCTGGCCGACCACGTGGGCGTCCGCGTTGTCCGCGGCCTTCACGTAGGCGGCCGACGTGCCCCGGCGGTCGTAGGTCTTGGTGAAGTCGGGGGCCAGGTCGATGACGAACTTGACCTTGTAGCAGTACCCGGCGTCGATGCGCAGGGTGTCCCAGTCCTCCTTGTACGGGGTGTGACCCCCGTTGGGCGACAGGTAGTACGTGGTCTGCGCCACGCCGTCGCTCGAGCAGGTCGGCTGCGTGGCGGTCCACGAGCCGGTGCTGTCACCGGAACGGCACCAGTTCTTCAGCGCGGTCGCGCCCAGGGCGGTGTCGTTCACGGAGGACGAACATCCCCCGATACCGCAACTCGCCCCGGCACTGGCGGTGGTGGCCGAACCCATCACGCCGACGACCGTCATCGCCGTCACCGCGGCCGCCGCTCTCCCGATCCCTCTGGGCAGCACTTTCTTGGAAAACACCGAAGATTCCTCCCCTGTCGGCTCATGCGAAGGCATGAACTCAAGCCAGGAAGCTAGTGGCATTCACGGGCGGTGTCAGCGTGTTCGCGCCGCTGTGAAATTGCCGTCCGGGGGCGTGAGGGAGGGGAGTTGTCGCCCAAGAGGGCTGCGTGACGCCGCCCGCCGCGCCTCCCTCGCCCTCGACACCAGGGCGGCAAAGGCGTGGGGGCGGCGCGACGATGGCGCTAGGCCAGCGGCTTGCTCAGGACCGCCTTGCGGTGGCTGAAGGTGTCCAGGGAGTAGCGGCCGTGGTAGCTGCCCATACCGCTCTCCCCGACACCGCCGAAGGGCAGGTCGGAGACGGTGAGGTGGGCGAGGGGGAGGCCGTGGCCGAGGCCGCCGGAGGACGTCTCGGCGGCGATGCGGTCGCGGGTGGTGTCGGAGTCGGTGAACACGTACAGCGCGAGGGGCTTGTCGCGGTCGTTGATGAAGTCCACCGCCGCGTCCAGGTCCGGCACGGTGACGATCGGGAGGATGGGCCCGAAGATCTCCTCCCGCATCACCGGTGCGTCCGGCGCGACGTCGGCCAGCACGGTCGGCGCGATGTACTTGTCGGTACGGTCGCTGTCCCCGCCGACCGCCACCCGGCCGGAGTCGAGCAGGCCGGAAAGCCGGTCGAAGTGGCGCTCGTTGACGATGCGGCCGTACTCCGGGGAGGCCGCCGGGTCGGCGCCGTAGATGCCCTCGACCGCGCGGACGAGCGCCGCCTCGAGGGCGGGGGCCGTCTCCGGGTCGGTGAGGACGTAGTCGGGAGCGACGCAGGTCTGCCCGGCGTTGAGGAACTTGCCGCGCGCCAGCCGGTCGGCGACCACGTCGAGGTCGGTGTCCCGGTCGACGAACGCCGGTGACTTGCCGCCGAGTTCCAGGGTGACCGGGGTGAGGTGCTCGGCCGCCGCGCGCATGACGACGCGGCCCACCGTGCCGTTGCCGGTGTAGAAGATGTGGTCGAAGCGCTGGGCCAGCAGGGCCGTCGTCTCGGGAATGCCGCCCTCGACCACGGCGACCGCCTCGGTGTCGAGGTAGGCCGGGATCAGCTCGGCCAGCGCGGCCGAGGTCGCCGGGGCCAGCTCGCTCGGCTTCGCCACGACCGCGTTGCCCGACGCGAGGGCGCCGACCACGGGGGCGAGGAGGAGCTGGGCGGGGTAGTTCCAGGGGGCGATGACGAGGACGACGCCGAGCGGGTCGTACTGCGTCCAGGCCGTGGCGTCGGCACCGAGGTGTGCGGGGACCGGAGCCGGCTCGGGGCGGAGCCACTCCTGCAGATGCTCCAGGGTGTGGTCGATCTCGCGGACCGTGAAGTCGATCTCCGTGCGGTGCGCCTCGGTGGCGCTCTTGCCCAGGTCGGCATGGAGGGCGGCGGCGAGATCGTCCCCGTGCTCGGTCAGCATCGCGCGCAGCCGGCGCAACTGCTGCGTACGCCACTCGACGGGCTTGGTCCGCCCGGTACGGAACGTGCGGCGCAGCCGGGCCACGGTCTCGGCGGCCTGCTCGGTGGGGGAGTGGTTCACGGGTGCCTCGCATCCTCGACGATCAGATGTAAACACCAACCTTTCAGATGGTGGAACACATTCCATGGATTGCCCGGAATGACGTAGATCACGGCGCGTACACGAAGGGGCCGCCCCGGACTGCTCCGGGACGGCCCCACGCGTGGCTCAGGAGGTGGTCAGATTGATCACGCGATGGTCGGACAGCGTGCCGTCCACGACCCCGCACGTGTACGCCGGCCCCTGTGGACCGAAGATGTAGTCGATCTTGTTGTTGCCGTCCGTGGGCGCGCCGGTGTGCGGCGAGGACGGGGTCGGCTGCCCGCACTCCTGGTGGCCGGGGTAGAGCGTGCTGAGGTAACTGACGTCGTTCTGCGTGGTGTTGAGGTCACCACCGTAGTAAGTGGTGTAGCCCAGCCCCGTCAGGCGGTCGACGGTGTCGCGCATCGCCTGGGCCTGTTTGGGGCGGTACAGGTCCGACGGGTCGGTGTCGTCGCCCTGCGGCTTGCCGTTCGCGTCCGTGTACGGGCCGCTGCTGAAGTGCGCGTTGCAGTACGCGGAACCCTCGGCCGGCATGACGGCGCACAGCATGGGCCGCTGCTCCTTGGCCTGCTCCGTGCCCTTCCTGGGCGGCGACGGAAGCACGGTGCCCTGGTACCAGGTGTTGCTGTCGGGCACGGCGAGCGCGATGCCGAAGGAACCCCGGCTGACACCGTCCTGGGTGTCGTCGCAGTCCTTCTGGGCCTCGATGGCCGTGCCGGCGACCTTGAAGGACGTCGGCATGAAACGCACGTCCATCGGGCCGGCCCAGCTCTCCAGGGCCAGCTCCAGCGGTTTGGCCGCCTTCTCGCAGATCTCCTGGAAGAAGATCGCGTCGGGGCGCCGGCTGCCCATGGCCTGGTGGAGCGCGTTCGACACGTTGCCGGCGACGGTCGTGGACGGGGCGTCGTTCAGGGCGCAGGAGCCGTTGTTGTTGGCGCAGACGTTCCACGAGACGACGTCACGCGCGACCGGCGCCCGGGTGGTGGGCGTGGGGACGGGGCTGGTGGAACCCTGGCCGCCGACCTTCTCCAGGGTGAAGCGCTCCCAGGAACCGAGGTCGTCGGGGCTGGCGGGCTGCGCCGTACGGGCCCGCAGCAGCCCCTTGTCCGGGTAGGTGCCCAGCTCTGCGGCGACGTACTTGCCGTTGGACGCCAACAGGCCGAACTCGTCTCCGGACAGGGGCTTCAGCGTGAAGCGCTCCCAGGCGCCGATCGTCGTCGCACGGGTCCGGAGCAGGGAGGCGCTGGCGTCGTCCTCGGTCGTGACGTAGTTGCCGGTCGCCTCGGAGCGGAAGCTCACCGTGGTGCCGAAACCGCTGCCCGTGACCCAGTCGGTGTGCAGCGTGAACTGCTCGGCTGGCCCGGGCGCGGTGGCGGTCAGACCGGCCCTGAGCTTGGTGTCGCCGTTGGCCCCGGCGGAGACGGTCACGTAGTGATCGGCCACCTTCAGCGCCCACCTCTGGCCCGCCGAGGACGGGGGTACCGGGGGATCGGCCGCGGCCGACGGCGCGGCCAGTGCCACGACGATGCCGAGCGCGGTGAGAACCGCCGCCGGCAGGAGCCGTATTCGTTTCAGCATGGGTGACCCCTCGTGAAGACACCGCGCTTGAGCGCGGATGTGAGCGCGAGCTGAAGTCAACCATGATCCGGACCGGTAGGGCATGGACATGCCTTACCGGTCGTTTCCCGGCCACTTGTCTCGGGGTAGCCGCCCGGACCCTTCAGCGCCGACGATCACCATCCTGTGACGCCGGTCACATGTGGGGTGGTTCACCGGCGCGGGATGATGGGGCGAGTGCCGGGCATGAGGGTTCTCGGGGGTCCACCGGCCGCCCAGATCCGATCCGCCCACCGGCACAACTGGAGAATTCGCTGTGACCCTCGACGGCATACCGGTAGCTCTGGCACCCGGCGGCGCCCAGGACGCCGACGCCCGCAAGCAGCGCCTGCGCCGCCGCCTGGAGCGGCTGATCGGCGTGGCCGCCACCGAGGGGAACGAGCTGATCCCGCTGCGCAACGGCAGCGCCATCTTCCCCGCCATGCTCAAGGCCATCGGCTCGGCCAAGCACACGATCGACATGATGACCTTCGTGTACTGGCGCGGCCAGATCGCCCAGGACTTCGCCGCCGCCCTCGCCGAGCGGGCGCGGGCGGGCGTGCGGGTGCGGTTGCTGCTCGACGGGTTCGGCGCCAAGCGGATAGAGAGGGGACTGCTGGACCTCATGGACGAGGCCGGCGTCCAGGTCGCCTGGTTCCGCAAGCCCGTCTGGCTCTCGCCCTTCAAGCAGAACCACCGCTGTCACCGCAAGGCCCTGATCGTGGACGAGCACACCGCCTTCACCGGCGGCGTCGGCATCGCGGAGGAGTGGTGCGGTGACGCCCGCAACCCCGGCGAGTGGCGCGACACCCACGTCCAGGTGCGCGGACCGGCGGTCGACGGGATCGCCGCCGCCTTCGCCCAGAACTGGGCCGAGTGCCACGACGAACTCTTCGACGACCGCGACCGCTTCACCGGCCACGAGCAGATCGGCAGCTCGATCGTGCAGGTCGTGCGCGGCTCGGCCAGTATCGGCTGGCAGGACATGCAGACCCTGATCCGGGTCATGCTCACCTCGGCGGAGGAACGGTTCCGCCTGGCCACGGCCTACTTCGCCCCCGACGACTACTTCATCGACCTGCTGTGCCGCACCGCCCGCCGCGGCGTCAAGGTGGAGATCCTGCTGCCCGGTCCGTACACCGACCAGCGGGCCTGCCAGCTCGCCGGACAGCACCACTACACCAAGCTGCTGCGCGCGGGCGTCGACATCCGCCAGTACCAGCCGACGATGATGCACGCCAAGATCATCACCGTGGACTCGGTGGCGGCCCTGATCGGCTCCACCAACTTCAATCGCCGCTCCATGGACCACGACGAGGAGGTCATGCTCGCCGTGCTGGACGAGGACTTCACCGCGTCCCTCGACCGTGACTACGACGCCGACCTCGAGCGCAGCGTCGCCATCGACCTTGCCAGATGGCGCCGAAGAGCCGCTTTCCAGCGGCTGAAGGAAGCCGCGGTCACGCCCGTGAGACGCTTCCTGTGACGAAAGGCAGGCGGCGGTAGCCGAGTGGAAGGCAGCTGAGGGTGTTCTCGGTGGATGTGAGACAGCACGCGCTGGGCGTGCTGTTCGTGCTGTGCGGTGAACTGGACTTCGACAGCGTGGTGCAACTGCACGAGGCTGCCGACGGCGAGCTGAACGGATCGACGGGGTCGCTGCCGGTCGTGGTCGACTGCGCCGCCCTGACCTTCTGCGACTCCTCCGGGATCAGCGCGCTGCTACGGCTCTACCAGCAGCTCACCGCCGAGCACCGGGCCCTGCGCCTGGCGGCCGTACCCGCCTCGGTGTCACGTCTGTTCAGCCTGACAGGTTTGGACCAGCTCTTCTCCGTGCACAAGGACGCTGCTGAGGCGCTTGCCGCAGGCTCAAACGGACGTGGCGTCGTCTCGGCGGTACAACAGAACGAGGAGCGGAGCGCATGACGCGCGTATCAGGGCTGGACCAGCCCGAGGCCGGCCGGCCGGGAGGCGGGCTGGACGACGATCTGCGCGCGCTCTTCGGGCAGTCCACGGCCGTCTTCGCCTCACTCGCCGGACCGGCCCACATGCTGGAGTCCGCGAATCCGGCCTTCTTCGCCGCGATCGGCGGCGCCGAGCGCGCCCGCACCGGCCTGCCGCTCGCGGAGCTGATGCCTGAACTCGTCGAACAGGGTTTCATCGGCCTGCTGGACCGGGTCTACCGCACCGGCCGGTCCGTCACGGGCCGCGACCGCCGGATCGTGCTCGGCTCCGGCGCCGACGCCCGCGAGACCTTCTTCGACTTCACCTACGAGCCCCGGCTCGACGTCGGCGGCAACGTCACCGGCGTACGGGTGATCGGGGTCGAGACCACGCAGGTCAGACAGGCCCAGCGACTCACGGCCGAGCAGGCGGCCCTGCTGGAGCAGATCGCCCGTCAGGCCCCGCTGACCGACGTGCTGCACGGCATGGCGCGGGTCATCGAGGACCTGGCGCCGGAGGAGGTGCTGGTGTCGGTGCTGCTCGCCGACGCCGACGGCCGCCACCTGCGCCACGGTGCCGCCCCCAGCCTGCCCGACTTCTACAACCAGGCCATCGACGGCATCGCCGCCGGTGAGGGCGTGGGCTCCTGCGGTACGGCCGCCCACCGCCGGCAGAGCGTGATCGTCTCCGACATCGCCACGCACGAGTACTGGGACGACTTCCGGGAACTGGCCGAGAAGGCCGGGCTCGCCGCCTGCTGGTCGACCCCGGTGCTGGGCCGCGACGGATCGCTGCTCGGCACCTTCGCCATGTACCACCGCACGCCCCGCTCGCCCCAGGACTACGACCTCGCGCTCGCCCGCATCTTCGCGGGCACCGCGGCCCTGGCCATCGAACGCCACCAGGCCGAGCAGGCCCGGCAGGCCGCCGAGGCCCGCGAGAAGGCCGCCCGCGCCGACCTCGGCTTCCTGCTGGACGCCAGCACCTCCCTGGCCTACGACCTGGACGCCGCCCAGACCCTCCAGCGCCTCGCCGAGGCGTGCGTCCCCACCCTGGCCCCGCTGTGCGCGATCGACATCGTGGAGTCCGGCCGCGTACGCCGTATCGCCACAGCCGCGCCGGACGCCGAGCGCGGTGCGCTGCTGGCCTCCCACATCCCGGTCTACGACGCCGCCGACGACGCCGTGGCGCGGGTGCTGGCCACCGGGGTCAGCGAGGTCGCCCGCCGCACGCCCACCGGGCCGGGCCCCTGGCACGACCTGGGCGTCACCGGATACCTGTGCGTCCCGCTGCTCGACCGGGGCAACACCTTCGGCACCATGACCCTGCTCAGCGTCGGCGACCACACCTTCGACGGGCACACCGTCGCGCTGGCCGAGGAACTCGCCCGCCGGGCCTCCTCCGCCGCCCGCAACGCCCGCCAGTACACCCACCGGGTCACCCTCGCCCGCGACCTCCAGGCCGGGCTGCTGCTGCCCGTCGTCCCGGACGTGCCGGGCGCCGACGTGGCCACGTACTACCACCCAGCCGGTGAGGGACTCGACATCGGCGGTGACTTCTACGACGTCTTCCCGCTGCGGGACGGCCGGTGGGCGTTCATGCTCGGCGACGTGTGCGGCCGCGGTGCCACCGCCGCGACCACCACCGCCCTGGTACGGCACACCGCCCGTGCCGTCGCCCCGCTGCTGCCCGGCCCCCAGGCCGTGGTCGAGGCCGTCAACCGCGCGCTGTGCGACCGTCCCGGCAGCCACGGCACCGGCTTCGTCACGCTCGTCTACGGGCAGTTCACCCCGACCCCCGCGGGCCTGGACATCGAGCTGATCCGGGCCGGGCACACCGCGCCCCTCGTCGTCGACGCGGGGCACACCGTGCGCGCCGTGGACGCCTCGGGGTTGCTCCTGGGCGTCGCGCCCGATCCGCACGTCAGCCCGCGTCGGCTGCAACTGCGCCCGAACGAGAGCTTGTTGCTCTACACCGACGGCCTCACCGAGGCCCGCGCCCCCGACGGCGAACAGTTCGGGGACGTACGCGTGGCCCAGGCCCTCGCCGGCTCGCCCCGCCCGCCCGCCGCCGGCCGCCTGATCGACTCCCTGACCGAGGCCGTACGCGTCTTCACCGGTGGCCACGACATCGACGACGACCAGGCGGTGCTCGTCCTCACCGCCACCGGCGAGTAGTCAGGACAGGCGGGCGATCTCGCCCCGGGGGGCGCCGAGGCCGCGCAGGGAGCGGTCGGTGACGGTCACCGCGAGGAAGAGGGCGCTGACGGCGAGCATCAGCCAGGAGAGGTGGTGCAGTCCGCCGGTGTCGGCGCGCTGTCCGAAGAGGGCTCCGCTCGCGGCGGAGGCGACGATCGCGCCGAGGTAGCCGAAGGTGCGCAGCAGCCCGGCGGAGGAGCCCATGCGCTCGGGATCGGCCTGGTGGAAGACGGAGTTCTGCAGGGCCAGGCTGTTCAGGCCCTGCGGTACACCGAGCACGAACACGAGGGCCAGCAGCATCCACACCGGGCTCGCGTCGGTCAGCGTCAGCAGCAACGCGCAGGCGGCGAGCTGCCCGGCCGCGCCCACCAGGAGCTTGGCCCGGATCGCCGACCGGCGCCCGGTGAGCGTCGAGACGATCAACGCGGTCGCGAACAGCGGGAGTTGGACCAGCCCCGCCTGTGAGGCCGACAGCCCCCGGCCCTCCTCCAGCCACTGGGTGTACCCGTACAGGAAGGCGTAGCTGACGATGTACGCGAGCAGCGCGCGGGCGTAGGTGGCGAGCAGGGGAACGTTGCCGCTCAGGACGCGCAGGTCGATGAAGGGCCGCGGGGTCCGCAGCTCCCGCCCGGCGAAGGCCGCCGCCGCGAGCACGGTCAGCACCGGCAGGTACCAGTGGGCGGTGCCGGGCTCCATCAGGAAGAGGAGCAGGCAGATGAGGGCCGCGGCGAAGAGGCTCATGCCGGGCAGGTCCAGTGCGGCGAGGGCGTGTCGGTCCTCGGGGCGGGGCGCCGGCGGGGTGACCGGGAGGCGGCGGGCGCCGAGGTACAGGCCGGCCAGGGCGAGCGGGATGTTGACGGCGAGGGTGGCGCGCCAGCCGCCGGCACCGATCAGCAGTCCACCGAGGCTGGGGCCGATCACGGCGACGGTCTGGGTGGTGACGGCGAGCGCGGTGAGTACGCCCGTCGGGCTCTCCTGACCGGTGCGCCGGGCCTCGCTGCGGATCAGGTACATGGCGGCCGGATAGCCGGAACAGGTGCCGAAGCCGAGCAGTACGCGGGCGGCGATGAGGACGCCGAGGTTCGGGGCGAGCATCCCCACGACCCCCGCGACACCGGTGAGCGCGGTGCCCGCGAGGAACAGACGGCGCGGCCCGAACAGGTCGATCAGCCGTCCCACCACCGGCTGGCCGATGGACGTGGCCAGATACAGGGCGGAGACCAGCCACGCGGTCTGCGCGGGTGGCGCCCCGAAGGCGGCGCCGATCGGCACCAGGGAGACCGACAGGACGGAGGAGTTGACCGGGTTCAGTACGGAGCCCAGCATCATCGGGGCGAGCAGGCGCCGGTCGAAGCCGTCGCTCTTCCTCGCCCGGCCGGGCAGCAGCGGGCGCAGGGTCACGAGCGGACGACCCGGTCCAGTATGGCCGCCGCCTCCAGCAGGGTCCGGCGCTCGGACTCCGTGCACTCGTCCTCCAGAGCCCGGGTCAGCCAGCCCTCCCCGGCCCGCCTGCGGTCCTCCAGGAAGGCATGCCCGCTGTCGGTGACGAACACCAGCTGGCGCCGCCCGTCGGAGGGGTCCTGCCGCCGGGACACCAGCGCGCGCTCCTCCAGTACGGACACGGTCGCGGCCACCGACTGGTGCCGCACCCGCTCGGCGGCTGCCAGGTCGCTGACCGACGCCTCCCCGTCCTTGTCCAGCCGGCTCAGCACGGACGTCTGCGACGGCGTCAGGTCTCCGGGGTCGTAGCTCTCCCGCATCCGCCGCCGCAGCCGGCTGAAGACCACACGGAACTCGTGTGCGGCGCGTACGGCGGATTCGGACACACCGGCGGTGTCGGCGATCTCGGTCATATGTACAGGCTAACTTGCGCAGTCCAGACTGCGCAATACGCCTCTGATCGAGTTGCGGGGCCGTCCGGACCTGGGGTGCAGCCAGTGCCACCCCAGGACGGACAGAGGTGTTACTGACTCCGCCCCGAGGACACCAGAGGGTTGATCACGGGCCCGACGGTCGGGTTCCCGGAGTCGGAAGGAACCCTGGACGTGGCTCTTCTCTCCCACATCACGAGCAGCGCCGTTCACGCCCGCATACTCATGGGCGCCGGTCTCGCCCTGCTGCCCTGGCTCGGCTACCTCGCCGGCACCCTGCCGCCCACCGAGGCGGCCGCCTGGGTCGCCCTCGACGCGCTGGAGGCCGGCGCTCTGCTCACCGCCGGGAGTCGCCTGCTGCACCGCGACCCCCGCCACCGCGCCCCCGCTGCCGCCGCGGCGGTACTCCTCCTCGCCGACGCCTGCATCGACGTCGCCACCTCTTTACCCGGCCCGGAGTCGGCCCTCGCCGTAGCCATGGCGGTGATCGCGGAACTTCCCCTCGCAGCCCTGTGCGCGGCGCTGGCCGCAAGCCCTACACGCCGGTCCGCCCGTCGAGCAGTTCGCGTACGACGTCCAAGTGACCGTTGTGCCGGGACGTTTCCTCGATGAGGTGGAGGAGGACCCAGCGGAGGTCGACGTGGTCGCCGTTGCTGATGGGGCGTTTGGCGGGGGTGCCCAGGTCGTGGTCGGAGACCAGGCGGCGGTAGCGGGCGCTCTGGGACTCGTAGTCGGCGAGCAGTTGGGGGAGGGGTATGTCGACCGCCGTGCGCATTTCGGGGTCGGGGTCGTCGTCGGTGGCCTCGGCGAGGGGGCCTGCGGGGTCCTCGCCCAGGAACATGACCTCGAACCAGTGGTGTTCGACCCAGCGCAGGTGGCTGATCAGACCGCACAGTGTCATCAGGGGGGAGTCGGGGAGCGGGGCCCGGCGGGCGTCTTCGGAGGAGACGCCCTCGCACTTGGCTCGCGCGGTGTCGCGGGCGTAGTCGAGGAATGTGGTCAGCTGCGTGCGCTCGTCCCAGGCGGGAGGCGTGTCGGTCTGTCGAGTCATTCCGGAACCGTAAGCCGGACACCCACTCCGCCGCACGTCAATTTCTTCTTGACGCCTACCCATCGTCAACTTAGTCTTGACGCATGAGTCCACTCGACATCAATCTCGCCGATCTGATCGCCCGACTCGACGAAGAACTCCCCGGCGCCGGCGACCTCGCGCACATCAGCGAGGCGCGGCTGCGGGCGCAGACCCTGTCCGATCTCGGGGATCAGCTCATCGACCACTACGTGAGCAAGGCCAAGCGGTCCGGGGCCTCCTGGACCGAGATCGGGGACGCCATCGGGGTGTCCAAGCAGGCGGCACAGCAGCGGCACGCGCCGACGCCGTTCGAGCGGTTCACCCACCTCAACCGGCACGGCATCGTGCTGGCGCAGGAGGCCGCGCGGACGCACAGGCACGACTCGATCGGCACCGAACACCTGCTGCTCGGCCTGCTGGGGGAACCGCAGGGCCGGGCGTACGAGACGCTGGTGGCGCGGGCCGGGTCGGAGCAGCGGGTCCGGGACGCGGTCGCGGCGGTGCTGCCGCCGGCCGGGGCAAAGGCGCAGCGGGGGCACATCGCCTTCCGCGAGGAGAGCAAGGCGGCCATCGAGCAGGCGCGGGACGCGGCGGCCGAGCTGGGTCACGACTGGGTCGGCACCGAGCACATGCTGCTGGGCCTGATCCGCGTCGAGGACAGCCCCGCAGCCCAGATCCTGCGTGCCCTCGGTTTCACGCCCGAGGAGTTGCGGGAGACGGTGGCCGCTCGGGGTGAGCGCTGAGCGTCACGCGTTCCAGAACGAGGTCAACGCCTCGATCACCGCTTCGGGTTCGTACACGTTCGGCGAATGGCCGCCGCCCATGATCTCCGTATAACGGGCGCCCAGCTTCCGTGCCATCGCGGCCGCTTCACGCTCCGGCCAGGTCTCCTCGGGAGTGCCGAAGACGACCGACAGGGGAATGCCGCAACCGCGCAGCGCCTCGGTGCGGTCCGGCTCGGTGATCATCTGCTCGGCGGCCAGGCGCAGGGCCTGCGGGGCGTTGCGGGCCCAGCGGTCCGAGAGGAAGGAGAGCACCTCCTCGGAGACTCCGCCGTCCTCCGGGCGGAGGAACGGCCACAGATCCGGGACCGGAGTCGTGCGCAGAGCGTCCAGCAGGAGCTCCAGACGCTCCCGTGTCGG